>DAINRN010000222.1:0-6251 GCA_036741815.1 Acidobacteriota bacterium | reverse complement strand
CAACGTCTTCAACCACCCGAACCTCGGCCAGCCGGGCCGGATCGCGACCGTCGGGAGCACCGCCCTCGGCGTGATCACCAACACGCGCCTGCCCACGGGCGACTCGGGCTCGGCGCGGCAGCTGCAGTTCGCGCTGAAGTTGATGTTCTGAGTGACGCAGGGGGGTGCTGCGTCGCACCCCCCTGAACCCCCAGCTCTATCGCGGGCAGGGAGACGAGCTTCTCGCTGGCAAGGCCAGCCGTCCCGGTTCTAAGATCACCGCGGCGACGAATTCGCCTTCTGCGCGTGAACCTCGACACCCGCCGACTCGTGCTCGTGGCCGCCCTCGTGGCGGCAAGCGCATTGGTGCGGGCCCCGCTGGCCGCCGCCCCGCCCGTCTCGGACGAAGCCGCCCACCTCCTGGGCTCCTGGACCCTGCTGGACGGTGGCCGACTCTACGTGGACTTCGTCGACAACAAGCCCCCGCTCCTCTACGCCGCCTATGCCTCCGCCCAGGCGCTGCTGGGGCGCGGCCTGGGGTCGGTGCGGCTGGCCGCCGTGCTCCTCGTGGTGCCCCTCACCGCCTTCGCCGCCTCGGCCTTCTTCGGGCACGACCGCCGCGGGCTGCTGGCCGCGCTCCTGTACGTGCTCCTCTCCGCCGCCTCGCTTCCCGAGGACGCCCTGCCCGTGCACGCCGAGCTCCTCATGCTGCTGCCGGCGGCCTGGGCCGTCGTGCGCCTGCGAGGAAGGGACCCCACGGGACAAAACCCGTGGCCCGACGTGATTGCCGGCGGGCTGCTGGGCCTCGCCGGGCTCGTCAAGCCGACGGCGGCCCTCTGGCTGGCGGCCGCGCCCCTGGCCCTCCTCCTGCGCGACCGCAGCGCGCGGGGCCTCCGGGCCGCCGCCCGGGCAGGCCTCGCTGCCGCCGCGGGCTTCCTGGTGCCCGTCACCGCGATCGCCCTCGTCTTCGCGCAGGCAGGGACGCTCGGAGACCTCGTCGAGCGGACCCTGCTCGCCAACGTCCGCTATCTCGCCGCCCCCCTCGCCCCGCTCGAGGGGGCGGCACGGGCGGCGCGGGGGGTGGTGCCCTGGCTGGCCGCGACGGGGGCCGCCTGGTGGGCCTACGCGCGGGGGAAGAGCCTCGAGGGGCACAGCTTTCCCTCAACGCTCGTGGACGCCCTCGTCCTGTGCTCGCTTCCCGCCGTCCTGGTGGGGGGCCGATTCTACGGCCACTACTTCCTCCAGGTGCTGTTCCCGCTGTGCCTCGGCGCGGCCCCGGCCCTCGCCCGCCTCGACCGCGTGGCGCGCGTGGCGCTGGCCGTGGTCGCGGCCACGGCGCTCGGCTTCGCCACGGCCAACGCGTGGCTCGTCCTCGCCCGCGACGACGTGGTCGAGGACACTTTCCCCCTGCACCGGGACGTGGCGGCCTTCCTGCGGGAGGACGCGTGCTACCCGGGCGCCTCCGTCTTCGTCTGGGGGCTCGCGCCCCGGCTCTACGTCGAGACGGGGCTGCGGCCGGCCTCCCGCTTCGTGCTTCCGCAGGAATCCGTCAGCGGGCACCAGTCAGGCCGCAGAGCGCCGGCCTCGTCCATCGACCAGGCGGACCGGCGGCTGCTCCTCGACGATCTCGAGCGGAGCGCCGCCACCTACATCCTCGACCTCGCCCCGTCGGGATTCCATCGTTGGGACCGGTTCCCGCTGACGACCTTCCCCGCCCTTCTCGAGCTCGTCCAACGGCAGTACGAGATCGCGGGCGTCGTCGACGGCGTCGTGATCCACCGCCGCAGGGGGTGCGTCCCCCGCCACTAGTCCGGGTGGGAGCGCGGCTGGAGGCGCTCGTCCTCGTCCACGCCCTTGTCCTCGTTCTCCTTGATGGCGATCTTGCAGCGGAAGAGGTCCCACGCCTCGGTCGGCTTCCCGGCGGCCGGGGGCCAGCCGCGGCGCGAGAGCGACTCGGGGACGGAGCGATATACGGCGCGGCAGACGAAGGGAGCGGTCGCCGGCAGCCCGTCCCAGGACCCCACGACGAGATTCAGCCGCTCCACGCCCGAGGCGACGAGGGCGGCTGCCCCGGGCCACCTCCGGAGGCCGGGTGGCGGCGGGCCGTAGAAATACAGGGTCAACTTGCCCCGGACCCATGGCGAGTCGGGCGTCGCGACGAAGGCCTCCAGGCCTGTGGGGAACCGCCGGGTCACGAACCGCAGGAATGCCACCTGGGGCCGTGCGGGCAGGATGCAGAGCGCCGCAAGGCCGATAAGGTCGAGGGCAACCACCACTCCCGCCAGCACCCGCGCCCATCGCCGCCACGGCACCCCTCCGACGGCGAGCCCGAGAAGCAGTGGGCTCAGCATGGCGACCGGGATGAGGAACCGCAGCTCCTTGTGGGCGATCGCGCAGTGGACGAGCACGAGTGGGGCGGTGGCCCACGTGAGCAGGTGCCGGGGATGTCGCACCCACGCCACGACCACGACGGCTGCGAGCAGGAGGTTGAGGAGGGCGAACGGCCCGCGAGAAAGGAGGAACAGATACCCGTACCAGGGCAGGGCGCCGAACTCGAGCGCGGCGCGGTCCTCGCCGAAGTTGCGGAAAACGTAGTTCCACGCCGCGAGCGTCCACTCCCCGTACCCCCAGCGGTCGACGGCGAGGGCGAGCGCCAGCGCCGCCGCGATCCCCAGGAAGATCCACCCGAGCCGGCGCGCCGGCGCCCGACCGACCAGAAGCAGCCACGCGAGTGTCGACACGACCGCGACCGCGGTGGCGTAGCGCAGGCCGGCGGCGAGGCCCAGCAGCACGCCGGTGAGGAAGGCAAGGCCCGGAGTAGCCAGCTGCCCGCCCAGCCCGATAAGGCACAACGCGAGCACGACGCAGGACGTCGACAGGGACTCGGCCGACGTTCGCACGGCCAGGTAGGGGACGAAGTACGAGAGGACGAGGGCGCGGATCGCCAGGCGACGCGCCAGGGGTTCGGCGATCCAGCGCCCGGAGCACACGGCCAGCCCTACTAGCCCGAGCCAGGCCACGAGGCCGGAGAACAGCCGGAAGCCGAGGGCCCAGGCGAAGGGGTCCTCGACGCCGAGGGCGGCGAGACCGCGCGCCCCCAGGGTGTAGAGGGCCGGCTGGAGCCAGGGGCGCATCCGGAACGTGTACTCCCAGGGCAGCGCGCTCCAAGGCGTGCGGCCGAGCTTGGCGCTCGCGAACTCGAGAACCTGGAAATGCTCGTCGGCGTTGTTGAAGCCGACGCTCCGGAAGGCCGCGACGAGGATCAGGAGAAGGCCGATCGCCATCCAGCGCACCAGAAAGCGACGCTCCTCGACCTCGCGCGGCATCAGTGGATCGGAGCCTACCTCGTCCGCCGACGATCTTCTTCAAGACGTCTTTGATTCATTGCGGACCGCGCGCGTGAGGTCCGCCTTTTCGGGGGTCGTCACGGTCGCACCGGTAACAACACCGGTAACGAGCGGACGGTTTTGACTTCGGCGGAACCGCAACTAGGATCCGGCGCAACCCAGTGAAGCCATGAGCCTCGTTCCCGGCGCGAAGGTCGGGCCCTACGACGTGCTGGGGCCACTCGGCGCCGGAGGGATGGGCGAGGTGTTCCGCGCGCGCGACACGCGCCTGGGCCGCGAGGTGGCGCTCAAGGTCCTGCCCGCGGCCTTCGCCCACGACGCCGAGCGGTTGGCCCGCTTCCGCCGCGAGGCGCAGCTCCTCGCCAACCTCAACGACCCGCACGTGGCCGCCATCCACGGCCTGCAGGAGGCGGACGGCGCCATTGCGCTCGTCCTCGAGCTGGTGGCGGGCGAGGACCTCGCCGAGCGGCTGAAGCGGGGCGCCGTCCCGGTGGACGAGGCCGTCTCCATCGCCCGCCAGATCGCCGAGGGCCTGGAGGCCGCGCACGAGAAGGGCATCGTCCACCGGGACCTGAAGCCGGCGAACGTGAAGATCACGCCGGACGGCAAGGTGAAGATCCTCGACTTCGGACTGGCCAAGGCCTGGGAGGGCGCCGGCGCCCCGTCATCCCCCGACCTCTCGGACTCCCCCACCCTCGCCCACACGGGGACCGCGGCGGGCGTCATCCTGGGCACCGCCGCCTACATGTCGCCCGAGCAGGCGCGGGCCCGTCCTGTCGATCGCCGCTCGGACATGTGGTCCTTCGGCGTGGTGCTCTACGAGATGCTCACCGGCCGGCGGTTGTTCGCGGGAGAGACGGTCAGCGACACGCTGGCCGCGGTGCTCACCCGGGACCCGGACTGGAGCGCGCTCCCCCCGGCCACGCCCGCCTCCGTGCGCCGCCTCCTGCGGCTCTGCCTGCAGCGCGACCCGCGGGCCCGGCTCGATTCTGCGGCCATGGCGCGGCTCGAGCTCGACGAGACGCGCGCGCCGGCGCCGGACCCGCCGGCGCGAAGGCGCCGCATGCTTCCCTGGCTCGTGGCCGCCGTGGCGCTCGGCGCGGTAGCCGCGCTGGTCCCGGCCACCGTCCTGCGCACACGGATCACGCCAGCGCCGGCCCAACTGGTGGCCTTCACCCAGGTCACCGACGTGGCCGGCGAGGAGAACCAGCCGTCGCTCTCTCCCGACGGAAAGGCTGTGGTGTACGTGCGCCGCGGGGACAAGGGCGAGTCGGGCCTCTACCTGCAGCGCATCGGGGCGCGCTCGCCGCAGCGGCTGACCAGCGACGCGTCGGACATCGAGCCGGCGTTTTCACCCGACGGCGAGCGCATCGCGTTCCGCTCCGAGCGGGAAGGCGCCGGCATCTTCTTGATGGACGCCAACGGCGAGTCGATCACGCGCCTCACCGACCAGGGTTACGCGCCGTCCTGGTCGCCCGACGGACGGCACCTGGTGGTCTCGACGGGCACGTTCATGATTCCCACCGACATCCCCGGGGTGTCGAAGGACCTCACCGTGGTGGACGTCTCCAGTGCGGCGAAGCGCGTGATCACCACCGCCTCCTGGGCCCTGCAGCCGGCCTGGTCGCCCAACGGCTCGCGGATCGCGTACTTCGGCCTGCGCAAGGGCGGCCAGCGGGACATCTGGACCATCGCGGCCGATGGCTCCGATGCGAGCGGCCAGGGGGTGGCGGTCACCGACGACCCCGCCGTGGACTGGAGCCCCACCTGGTCGCCGGACGGGCGCTGGTTGTACTTCTCGAGCACGCGCGGCGGCACCATGAACCTCTGGCGGGTGGCCATCGACGAGCGCTCGGGGGAGAGGCAGGGCGAGCCCGAGCCCGTGACCGTGCCCTCGAACTGGGCGGGCAAGCTGTCCTTCTCGAAGGACGCGCGTCGGTTGGCCTACGCCAGCCGCGAGTGGCGCTCCATCCTCCACCGGGCGCCGTTCGACGCGACCAGCCGCACGCTGTCCGGGCCGCCCGTGCCGATGGTGCGCGGCACGCGCCCCATCCGGGACCACGAGGTGTCGCCGGACGACCAGTGGGTCGCGTTCACGGAATGGGGGGCGCGCGAGGATCTGTTCGTCGCGCGCACCGACGGGTCCGAGTACCGCCGGCTGACCGACGACGCCTTCCGCGACCGCAGCCCCACGTGGTCGGCGGACGGCAAGCGGATCGCGTTCTACTCGGACCGCAGCGGGAACTACGAGCTCTGGACCATCGCGCCCGACGGCAGCGGCCTCACCCAGCTCACGGAGGGCGCGCCCAGCGCGGGCTTCCCGAGCTGGGCGCCGGACGGCAGCCGCCTCGCGTGGGGCGGCCCGTCGCCGCTCTTCATCGTGCCCGCCGATGCCCGCAAGATGCACCCGCCGGCTGCGGAGCCGGCGCCCCCGGACGGGCGCACGTTCTACGCGTTCTCGTGGTCGCCCGCCGGAGACCGCCTCGGCGGTATCCTGCTGCGGCAGGACGGGACGAACCCCGTGGTGGCCACGTACACGCTCGCCACTAAGACCTACGCGGAGGTGCCTGGCGAGCTGGCCAGGGTCCGCGGCGTCTCCTGGATGACGTCCTTCTGGCTGAGGGATGGCCGGCACCTCCTCGTGCGGCGCCCGGAGGGCGTGGCCGTCCTCGACGCGGCGACGGGCGAGGGGCGGATCATCGCGAACGTGGGCGGCCGCATGGAGGGCCGCAACGTCGGCGTCTCCCGCGACGGCCGCTTCGTCACCTTCGGCGAGACGGGCACCGAGGGCGACGTGTGGGTGGCGAGCTTCAAGGAGGAGGCGCGGTAGGCCGGTCTGGTTCAGTCCTCGTCCAGCCCCTTGTCCTCCCCCGGTCGGGTCAGCGGCGACCGCAGCGTTGCTGCTGGTCGCCGAGCCCCCGCCTA
>DAINRN010000221.1:0-6254 GCA_036741815.1 Acidobacteriota bacterium | reverse complement strand
GACCGTGCCCACGCTGACGTGCCCGGGGATGATCGGGTAGGGGACGCCGGAGAGGCGGCCGTGGTGAAGATGCACGTCGGTGCCGCACACCTCCGAGTAGAGGGTGGCCAGGAGCGCGGCGCCAGCCTCCAGCTCGGGTTCCGGGAACTCGCGGAGCTCGACAGGCACGTTGGGCGCGGGCAATACGGCGGCGCGGTAGCTCGTCATGAAGCGCTCATCGCGGCGGCGGTCACGGCTCGGGCCAGGCGAAGGCCGCGGATAGGTCCACGTTGCCGCCGCTCAAGACGACGCCCACCCGCTTGCCGCCGACGTCCAGAGCACCCTTCCACGCCGCGGCCAGGCCGAGCGCGCCCGTGGGCTCCACCACCAGCTTCATCCGCTCCCAGAGGAAGCGCATCGCGCGCAGGAGGTCGTCGTCGGAGACGGTCACCATGTCGTCCACGTACTGCCGCACGAGAGGGAATGTGACGGCGCCGAGCGACGGAGTGCGGGCGCCGTCGGCGATGGTCTTCGGGTTGCGCACCGTTTGCAACGTGCCCGTGCGGAAGGAGCGGGTGGCGTCGTCTCCCGCCTCCGGCTCCACGCCGACCACACGGCACCCCGGCGAGAGCCGTTTCGCCGCGATCGCGGATCCCGAGAGCAGGCCCCCGCCGCCGCACGGCACGAGCAGCAGGTCGAGCGCGCCGATCTCGTCGAAGAGCTCCTTGGCGCTCGTGCCCTGGCCGGCCACGACGTCGGGATGGTCGAAGGGCGGGATGAGGACGGGGTCGCCGTCGGCCTGCAGCCGCCGCGCGACCTCTTCCCGGTCCTCGCGGGCGGGGTCGTAGGCCACCACCCGCGCCCCGTAGCCTTCCGTCGCGTTGCGCTTGGCGGCGGGGGCGTTGGCGGGCATCACCACCGTCGCCTTCGCTCCCAACAGGCGGCTGGCCAGGGCCACGGCCTGGGCATGGTTGCCCGAGGAATACGTGAGGATGCCGCGGCGGCGGTCGGCCTCGGGCAGCTTGGAGATCGCGTTGTAGGCGCCGCGGAACTTGAAGGCCCCGGCCCGCTGGAAGGTCTCGCACTTCAGGAAGACGCGCGCCCCCAGCCGCTCGTCGAGCGAGCGGGAGGTCATCACGGGCGTGACCTTGGCCGCCCCCGCGATGCGGCGGGCGGCGGCCTCGATGTCGTCGAAGGTGACGGTGGGGGCCGTCATGGTCAGAGGTACGGCGCGTTGACGGGGTTCGCGCGCCGGGCGTCGAGCACGCCGTCCACGGCCAGGGCCATGTTCAGGTAGGCGGAGAAGTCGAGGGTGTGCCCCTCGGGCGCCTCGGGCCGGGCCGTGGCCGAGAGCGGCCGGCGCTCGCTGTGCCGCAACTCGACCTTGACCACGCCGTCGGTGAAGAGGGCCCGGTCGCTGGCGCGGTCCACCTCCAGGTGGTACTCCGCCCCGCGGATGCGGGCCCACACCGCGTCCACGTCGTCGGCGCGCAGGACGAAGAAGCCGCTCCGGTCGCGGAGGCGCCGCCAGGCGTCGAGGGACCCGAAGAAGCGCGGCTTCTCGACGTAGGGCCCGCCCTCCTCGGGGCAGAAGGTGTCGCAGTTGCCGCAGTCGTTGCAGAAGTCCTGGAAGTTGGCGATCTGGTGCTCCCGCTTCACCTCGAAGACGCCGCCGGGCACGGGCACCGGCGCGCCCGCCTGCACCCGGTAGTTCTCGTAGGCCGCGGAATGGACGCCGGTCTCGTACACGAAGTTGGCGTCGTTGGGACAGACGGGGACGCACTTGTCGCAACTGATGCAGTCGAAGAGCCACAGGCGCGAGCCGATGCGGCGCGGCACCGCGCGGTTCTGCGGCGCCCGGTAGCGCGGGTCGGCGGTGGCCTTCGCCACGAGGGCCGGCGTGTTGAGCAGCGCCGCCGCGTGGACCACCGCCTCGTACAGCTCGCCGCGGCCGGCGCCCTCCAGGATGGCCTTGAGGTCGGCGCGGGGAGACGCGAGCGCCTCCACCAGCGCGTCGCGCAGCGGTCCGGGCGTCACCGTCTTGCGCACGGCCTCGGCGCCGTTGCCCGCGGCCTTCACCACGTAGTCGCCGATCGTGCGCGCGCCCACGCGCCGCATGCCCTCCTCGAGGCGCTCCAGGTAACGGGGCAAACGGCCGTAGCCGCCCGGCCGGAGCAGGTCGGTGCAGGTGGTGATGGGCGTGAACCCCAGGGCCACGCAGTCGGGAAAGTTCTGGTTGTCCACGCCGGCGGAGAACGAGATCGGCACGTCGGGCCGGGCCTTGCGGTACTTCTCCACCAGGTTCAGCGTGAGGACGTGCAGCGGCTGCCCGGACAGGTACTGGACGGCCTCGGTCGATGGGAAGAACTGCCGGTGGTTCCGCACGACGAGCGTGTTCGAGAACTTGACCTGGAAGCGCCGGCCGAGGGAGCGGGCCAGCTCGGAAAGGCGGTCGGTGATCTCCAGGGCCTGGCCCCATTGCAGATCCTTGTCGAAGTCCTCCTGGCGGGTGGCGATCTCCTCGTACCCCAGGACGTCGTGGAGCAGCCCGTCCACCGCCTGGCGCCCCAGGAGCGTCGGGTTCAGCTTCACCGTGACGTGGACGCCCATCTCCGTCAGCAGGAAGCGGACGATGCCCTCGATCTCGCCGGCGGGGCAGCCGTGGAACGTGGAGAGGGTGATCTGGTCCGACAGGGCCGTCGCGTAGTCCAGGTCGCGCAGGCGGCGCAGGTCCTGCGGGATCTGCCCGCGCAGCTCGTCCACGTGGCGGCGGGCGTCCTTCATGGACTCGATCCAGGAGCGGACCGGCAAGGACCGGATCCCCTCGAGGTCGTAGCCCACGCTCATGTCGAAGATGGTGGTGTCGCGCGCGGCGTCGGTGGGACGGCCCAGCATCCCTTCCGCGCGGACCACGTCCAGGAGCATGGACCCCGTCACGTACTCGCGCAGGCTCTCCTCCAGGCGCAGCTCCTGGCTCCACTCGACGTTGTAGCCCACGTTGGTGGCGTCGATGCAGGGCCGCGGGATGGTGAGCCGGTCGTTGATCTGGACGGTCTTCAGCTCGAGGATCCGGCTCCCCGCCATCCAGGCCAGGACGATGTTCTGGGCCATCTGGTCCTGCGGCCCCGCGGCCGGGCCCACGGGGTTCGACGCGGTCCGGCCGTGGAAGCGCACGGACAGGTCGAGGTCGGCCGATCCCTTCCAGAACTTTCGCGCGGGCAGGTCGAAGACCTTGGCCTCGCCGCGCGACTCGGCGACGAGCCGGCGCAGCAGGGCGGGGAACGGGACGGGGATCAGCTCAGCCATTCCGCCCTCAGTGCACCGGCGCCGAATGATAGAGCCGCACCGACCGCACCATCTCCTCCACGTCCAGCGCCTCCCGGCGGCTCTCCATCGCGTCGCAGGTGTACGAGATGAGCAGCGCGGTCTCGTCGTCGGTGACGGACCAGTACCGCCAGTGGGTGCCGTCGCTCTCCCGCGCGTAGGAATAGATCCGGCACCCCAGGCCCTGGCCCAGCGCGATGGACTCGTCGTCCACGTCGATGCCCACCGAGCCGAGGAAGCGGGCCAGGAAGTCGGCGCCGCCGAAGCTCTGCTGCCGGCCGCGGGAGTGGCGCGCCCCGGAGAGGTACACGACGCCCACGCCGAGCGGGCTGCGCAGCGTGGTCACGCAGTCCTCGCTCTCCATGGCCCAGCCGTCGGGGACTTCGAGGGTGAACCATCCCTGCGGATGGGTGAGGACGGGCATCGGTCTACTTTACGATTTTCCCGCTGCGCACGCCCGTCACCGCGCCGTCCCTCACCGCGGGCGTCCCTCCCACGATCACGTCGCGCACGCCTACCGGGAACTGCAACGGGTTCTCGAACGTGGCCCGGTCCGTCACCGTCGCCGGATCGAACACGACCAGGTTGGCGCGGAAGCCTTCGCGGACCAGGCCCACGCCCTCGAAGCCGAAGGCGGAGGCGGCCTGCGACGTCATCTTCCGCACCGCCTCCTCGAGGGTGAGCGTCCGCTTCTCGCGGACGTAGCGGCCGAGGATGCGCGGGTAGCTGCCGTAGGCCCGAGGGTGGGGGCGGCCGCCCAGCAGGCCGTCCGTGCATACGTTGACGTACGGAAGGCGCAGGAACCTCTCGACCACGTTCTCGTCCTGCGAGAACGAGACCATGGCCACGCCCATGCGCTCCTCGAGCAGGAGGTCGAACGCGGCCTCGAAGGGATCCTGTCCGCGGCCGGCCGCCACCTGGGCCAGGGTCCGGCCCAGCCATTCAGGGTGGCGCCCGGACGGGATGTCCGCGACGAGGATCCCCTCGGGGCCGCTCCAGCCCCAGAAGTTGTCCCAGTCGCTCGGCCCCGGATCGGACATCGCGGCCCGCATGCGGGCCCGCGCGTCCGTGTCGCGCAGGCGCGCGAGCGTGGCCTCGCTGCCGCCGTCGTGGGCCCAGGGAGGCAGGATCGCGCCCAGCAGGGTGCTGCCCGCGGCGTAGGGATACTGGTCGGCCGTGATGCGCAGGCCTTGCGCGCGCGCGGCGGCCAGGGCCTCGACCACCGCCTCGGCGTTGCCCCAGTTGCGGCGGCCCGCGAGCTTGAGGTGGGAGATGTGGACGGCGCACCCGGACTGCCGCGCCACCCCCACCATCTCGGCGATGGCCTCCATCATGCGGTCGCTCTCGCTGCGCATGTGGACGACGAGGGGCCGGTTGGCGGGGGCCAGCACCGTGCCCAGAGCGACCAGCTCCGCGGTGTCCGCGTAGCAGCAGGGAGGGTAGATGAGGCCGGTGGACATCCCGCAGGCGCCCTCGTCGAGGGCCGCCTGCAACGACCCCTGCATGGCGCGCGTCTCCGCCGGTGTCGCGCGGCGATCGCCGCCGCCCATCACGTGCTGGCGGATCGCGCCGTGGGGAGCGAGGTAGGCCGCGTCCTGCGCCGGCCGCGCCGCGGCCACGCGCGCCAGGTACTCCCCGACGGCGGACCAGGTCCACAGGGCGCCGAAGTCGCCCAGCAGGCCGCTGAGCTTCTGCCGCCAGGCCTCGCGCTCGCCGGCACGCACCGGCGCCACCGAGATCCCGTCCTGGCCGAAAACCTCGAGGGTGATGCCCTGGCGGAGCTTCATGGGCAGCGTGGGATCGGCCAGGACCTTGAGATCCGAGTGGCTGTGGGTGTCGATGAAGCCGGGCGCCACGACGTGCCCCGAGCAGTCGATCGTCTCCCGGCCCGCCAGGCCGGGGCCGATCGCCGCGATCGCGGCCCCGTCGATCGCCGCGTCAGCGTCGAAAGCGGGAGCTCCCGAGCCGTCGACGACGCGGCCGCCCTTCAGGACGAGAGGATGCATGGCTCAGGCCGGGAAAGAGGGCTACACCACGTCGCGGGCGATGTCGCCGTACGACTCCGGCCGCCGGTCGCGGTAGAACTGCCAGTGCGCGCGCACCTTCTGGATCAGGTCCAGGTCCAGGTCGGCCACGATCAGCTCGTCCTTGTCGCGGCTGCCCTGGGCCAGGATCTGCCCGTAGGGATCGCAGAAGTAGGACGAGCCGTAGAACTCGCCGAAGTTCCACGGCGCCTCGCGGCCGACGCGGTTGTTGGTCCCCACGAAATAGCCGTTGGCGATGGCCATGGCGGTCTGCTCGATCTTCCAGAGGTTGTCGGAATGCCCGGTGGTGGTCGCCGACGGGACGAACACGATCTCCGCGCCGTGCAGGCCCAGCATCCGGCCGCCCTCGGGGAAGTGGCGGTCGTAGCAGATGTAGACGCCGATGGTCGCGTAGCGCGTCTTGAAGACCGGATAGCCCAGGTTGCCGGGCTTGAAATAGAACTTCTCCCAGAACGCGGGGAGGCAGTGCGGGATGTGGTTCTTGCGGTACTTGCCCAGGTACGCGCCGTCGGCGTCGATGACGGCGGCGGTGTTGTAGAGCACGCCCGCCATCTCCTTCTCGTAGACCGGCACCACCACCGCCATCTTGTACTTCGACGCGATCTTCGCCACCGCGTCGGTCGTCGGGCCGGGCACGGGCTCGGCCGCGTCGTACCAGCGCTTGTCCTGGCCGGGGCAGAAGTAGGGGCCGTTGAAGATCTCCTGCAGGCACAGCACCTGGACGCCCTTCTGTCCGGCCTCCTCGATGAGGCCCGCGTGCTTGTCGAACATCGCCTGCTTGATCTTCGCGACTGGCTGGGATTCGTCGTTGATCGGGTTGCTGCACTGGATCAGACCGCCGATCAGCTTGCGGGGCATGGGGAAGTCCTCGGAGAGATCGGTGAACGGCGCGTCCCGCGGCGGGCG
>DAINRN010000220.1:5404-6262 GCA_036741815.1 Acidobacteriota bacterium | reverse complement strand
TGGGCAACAGGCTCTTCTACCAGGGCAGCGGCAACATCGGCACCTGGTACAGCTGCACCTGCGGCTCCTCCTCCGGGGGCTGCGGGGCCACCAACGGCTACATGCAGTGGATTACCACGGACGACGACAACGGGAACGTCAACGACGGCACCCCGCACATGACGGCCATCTTCAACGCCTTCAACCGGCACGGCATCGCGTGCGCCACGCCGACTCCCGTCAACAGCGGCTGCGCGGGCGGCCCCTCGGCGGCCTCGAGCCTCACCGTGACTCCGGGCAACTACCAGAACCAGCTCTCGTGGACGCCGGTCTCCGGCGCCACGCGCTACTGGGTATACCGCACCGAGGGCCACGCCGGCTGCAACTACGGCAAGGCCCGGATCGCCGAGGTCACGGCGGGGACCAGCTACACCGACACGCAGGTGGCCAACGGCCGCACGTACTACTACAACGTGGTGGCGGCGGGAGCTTCCAACTCGTGCTATGGACGGGCCAGCAACTGCGCCAACGGCACGCCCACCTCGAACCCGGACTTCAGCCTGTCGTGCAGCCCCGCGAGCCTCAGCGTCCAGCAGGGCAGCAGCGGCACGAGCACGTGCACCGTCACCTCCACGGGCGGCTTCTCGAGCCCGGTGAGCCTGTCCTGCGCCGGCCTTCCCGCCGGCGTGACGTGCGGATACACCCCCGGCTCGGTCACCCCGCCCGCCAACGGAAGCGCGAACAGCACCCTGACCGTCTCGGTCGGCGGCGCGGTGCCCACGGGCGGCTACAGCTTCCAGGCGCAGGGCACGGACGGCAGCGTGAACCGCACCTTCAACATGTCGCTGACGGTGACGGGCGCCCCGGTGCCGGACTTCG
>DAINRN010000220.1:0-5394 GCA_036741815.1 Acidobacteriota bacterium | reverse complement strand
CACCGGCACGAGCACCATCACGGTCTCCAGCCTCAACGGGTTCAGCTCGGCGGTCGGCCTGACGGCCTCGGGTCTGCCCAGCGGCGTAACCGCGTCGTTCGCGCCGGACACCGTGACCCCGCCGGCGGGAGGCAGCGCCAGCTCCACCTTGACCTTCACCGCGTCCGCCGCCGCGGCCACCGGGACCTTCACGGTGGCGGTGACGGGCACCTCGGGCTCGCTCGTCCACAGCACGAACATCAGCCTCACGGTGACGGGGACGGGCGGAGGCGGCGACCAGATGGCGGTATTCGACGCCGCGCTCCAGGCCCCGAAGTGCGGCACGGTCGGCAAGTCGTGCGACACCGGCGTCTCACTGGTCCTGGGACGGGCCAATCTCGGCCCCGAGCCGAACCAGCCCAACACGATCAACGACTCCTGCGCCGACGGCACCTCGGGCGTCTTCCACTCCGACGAGTCGAATGACCGGATCAAGGTCTCCACGCTCGACGGAACCGACTTCGCCCCGGGCAAGACGGTGCGCATCGACGCCACCGTCTGGGCATGGACGACGCCTTCCGCGGACAAGCTCGACCTCTTCTTCGCGCCCAACGCCAACGCTCCCTCGTGGACGTTCATCGCGACGCTGACGCCGACGCTGGTGGGCTCCCAGGTGCTGTCCGCCAACTACACCCTGCCCGGCGGCGCCCTGCAGGCCGTGCGCGCGCAGTTCCGCTACCAGAGCACGACAGCCGCTTGCTCCGCGGGCGCCTACAACGACCGCGACGACCTCGTGTTCGCGGTCACCAGCACGCCGGTCACCACCGTGTTCGAGGACAACTTCGAGACGGCCACGGGCTGGGTCACAAACCCCAACGGGACCGACACCGCGACCACCGGCATGTGGGAGCGCGGCGACCCTGAGCCCACGGATTCCGCGGGCCCGAAGCAGCTGGGGACCACGACCAGCGGCGTCAACGACCTCGTGACGGGCCGGCTGGCAGGGGCCTCGGCGGGGGTCTTCGACATCGACGGCGGCGTCACCACGATCCAGTCCCCGCTCATCACGCTGCCGTCCACGGGCACCTTGACGCTGTCGTTCCAGTACTACCTGGCCCACGGGTCGAACGCCACGGCGGCGGACTACTTCCGGGTCAGGGTGATCGGGTCCACGCAGAGCACCGTCCTGAACGTCCCCGGCGCGGCCATCAACCGCAACGGCGTGTGGACGGCGTTCAGCGGGAACATCAGCGGACACGCGGGCCAGACCGTCCGCATCGTCATCGACGCCGCGGACACCAGCACCGCGTCGCTGGTGGAGGCCGGCGTGGACGACGTCAAGGTCACTCAGCAGTAACGAGCCGGCGTCTCGAGACCGATCCACCGGCGGGGCCGAAAGGCCCCGCCGGTTTCGTTTGCGCCGTCCTGAACGCCGGCCTTCGCGGCGCCCGCCACCCCGCTTACGGTTTTCGAATCCGTCCTGGAACGTAGACGTTACCTTTCGTCACTCGCTCCGGAACGAGTCGCGCGCTCTCATTGGCCGGGAGTGCTGTAAGGTAGCCATCGAGGATGGAAGTGGACTCCGCCACCAGCTTCGACTTCGTGTTCCGCACGCGGCTCGTCTTCGGACCGGGGACGCTCGAGCGGCTCGGCGAGCTGGCGCGCGAGGCCGGCTTCAGGCGGACGCTGCTGGTGTCCGATCCCGATCTCGCGCCGAGCGGCCATCCCGATCGTGCGCGCCGGCTCCTCGAGCGCGCGGGGATCGGGGTCGTGGAGTTCCACGAGTTCGCGCCCGAGCCGGACTCGACCATGGTCGAGTCCGGCGCGAACGCCGTCCGGGCCGTGCAGGTCGATTCCATCGTGGCCGTGGGCGGCGGCAGCTCGCTCGACTGTGCGAAGGGCCTGAACTTCCTCCTCACGAGCGGCGGGCGGATGGCCGACTACCGCGGCTACGGCATGGCCACGGCGCCGATGCTGCCCATGATCGCCGTTCCCACCACCGCGGGCACGGGCAGCGAGGCGCAGTCCTACGCGCTCATCTCGGACAGCGGGACCCACGACAAGATGGCCTGCGGCGACCCCAAGGCCGCGTTCCTCCTGGCCGTCCTCGACCCCGACCTGACGCTCTCGCTTCCGAGGGCGGTCACCGCGGCCACCGGCTACGACGCCCTCTCGCACGCGGTCGAGTCCTTCGTCACCACGAAGCGCAACCCGCTGTCGACGACATTCGCGCGCGAGGCTTTCCGGCTGCTCGAAGGCCACTTCGAGCGCGTCCTCGATACCCCTTCCAACCTGGAGGCCCGGGCGGCGATGATGCTCGGCGCGCACCTGGCGGGCCTGGCCATCGAGGCCTCCATGCTGGGAGCCACCCACGCCTGCGCGAACCCGCTCTCCGCGCGTTACGGCACGATCCATGGCGTGGCCATCGCGCTCCTCCTGCCCCACGTCGTCAGGTGGAACGGCCCGGCCGCGGCCCCGCTCTACGCGGAGCTGCTGCGCGCGGCGGGCCGCGATCCGGGCCCGGAGCCCGCGCAGGCGCTGGCGGACCGCCTGGAGAAGCTGGCCGTCTACGCGAGCCTTCCGCGCGGCCTGCGAGCGGCCGGGGTCTCTCGCGACGATCTGCCGGCGCTCGCGAGCCACGCCGCTGCGCAATGGACGGGCACCTTCAACCCCCGGCCCTTCGACGCCAAAGGCGCGCTCGAGCTCTACGAGCACGCCTTCTGATCTCGCGCGGCGAAACGGCGCGCCCGAGTCGGTGCGCGGAGAGAGCGGCGCTGGAGCGGGTTAGACTGGCGTCGTGGCGTTGCCATCCTCGCTTACGAATTTCGAATCCGTTTCGGGACGGATAACTGTTGCGTTTCGTGACTCGTTTCGGAACGAGTTGGGTCGGCTTCCCTGATGGACCGCCGGCGGGCTCTCACCCTCATCGGAGCCGGCCTCGCGGCGCCGTCATTGGCGAGGCGAAGAGAAGCCGCCGCCGACGGCTGGCCGCAGTTCCGCGGCGACCCGGGCCTGACCGGCGCCGCCCGTTCGGCGCTACCACCCTTGAAGGTCGCGTGGACGCACGAGGCCGGGGGAACCATCGAATCGTCGGCCGCCATCGCCGACGGCGTGGCCTTCGTGGGGTCGGGCACGGGGGACCTGCTCGCCCTGGACCTCGGGACCGGCAAGCGTCTCTGGTCCTATCCCACCGGGGCCGAGATCGGCGAGTCGTCGCCCTGCGTGGCCGAGGGCATCGTCCACGTGGGCGACCTGAAGGGCGTGGTGCATGCCGTCTCCGCGCGGGACGGCAAGCCCGTCTGGACATTCAAGGCCGGGACCCAGGTCAAGGCCTCGCCGGTCGTGGCCGCGGGCAGGGTGCTCGTCGGGTCCTACGACCAGAGCTTCTATGCCCTGGACGCCCGTTCCGGCAAGCTCGCCTGGTCGTTCGAGACCGAGGGACAGGTTCACGCCACCGCGGGCGTGGACGGCGGCACGCTCCTGCGCGCCCTGCGCATCGCCGACGGTAAGGAGCTGTTCCGGGTCTCTTCGGGCGCCTACACCGGCGCGTCGCCGGCCTTGTCGAACGGGCGGGCCATCTACGGGACCTTCGAGAACGAGGTGATCGCCGTGGACCTGGCGGCCCACAAGGTCGTCTGGCGCTACCGCCCCGAGCGGCAGTTCCCGTTCTACTCGTCGGCCGCCGTGGCCGCGGGCAAGGCCGTCATCGGCGGCCGCGACAAGCTCGTCCACGCCCTGGACGCCGCCACGGGCAAGGTGGCCTGGACCTTCGCCACGCGCGCCCGGATCGATTCTTCCCCGGTGGTGGCCGGGGGCAAGGTGTGCGTGGGCTCGGGTGACGGGCGGCTCTACGTCCTGGATCTGGCGCGGGGCGCGAAGCTCGAGGAGTTCGACGCGGGATCGCCCATCAGCGCCTCGCCCGCGGTGGCGGAAGGCCGCCTCGTCATCGGCACCCAGGACGGCCAGGTCATCGCGTTCGGGGCGTCCCCGGGAAATACCGCGCGATAGTGGCCGCGCTCGGCCGCGGCGTGAGCATCGAGAACACCACCATGAGCAGCGCGGAAACGAGCACCATCGGCACCACAGGCATGAACCCGAAGACCGCGGTCCCGCCCGCGGTGCGAGCCAGCGCGTCCAGGCCGAAGAGCCGAGCCACCACCACTGGGGGCCCGGGCGCCGGTGCCGGGACCATGGCCTGGAAGACCGCCACCGCCACCACCGCGGCGGCCACCCACAGCGTCGAGGCCAGGGCGCCCCAGCGCGTGCTGCCCCGCCAGAACAGCGCGGCCACGAGCAGGGGCGACAGCGCGGCGAAGCCGGAGAAGGCGTACTGGATGGCGAGGGAGAAGATGCTCTCCGGCGCCCGCAGCGCGATCGCGTAGGCGAGCGCGGTCAGGATTACCACGAAGCCGCGCCCCATCTGGACCTGGGCGTGCTCGCCGAAGCGCTCCTTCCCCCCGTAGTGGGTGAGGACGTCCTCCGTGAACATGGTGGAGAGGGCCAGGATCTGCGAGTCGGTGGCCATCACCGCGGCCATGATCCCCGCGCCCAGGAGGCCGGCCAGCCAGAACGGCGCGTAGCGCTGGAGCAGCAGCGGCAGCACGTCGTCGGCGTCCATTTGCGCGCGCAACAAGTCGCGTTGGTCGGGCGTCATCTGCTTGCCCTGCTGCGCGAGCGTGCGCCGCGCCTCGACCTTTTCCTTGATCTGGGGGACGTCCTGCGCGCGGTTGGCCATCACGCCCAGGAACACGCAGGGGAGCCAGATGGCCAGGATGCAGACCGGGTAGAAGATCACGGTCTTCTTGAACTGGCTCATCCGGCGCGCGGTCAGGCAGAAGATCGTGATGTGGGGGAAGGCGATCGCGGAGAGGGGGATGAACGTGTAGCTGAAGAAGTAGTAGGGCGGGACCCGCTCGCGCGTGAGCAGCCACGACGAGGCGGGCGAGGCGAGCAGGGCCTCGGACGCCGCCCGGAAGCCGCCCATGCCCCAGCCGATAACCGCCACCGCCACCGTGCCGAAGATCAGGAACAGCACGGTCTGGAAGGTGTTCACCCAGGCCGTCCCGCGCATCCCGCCGAAGAACACGTAGCTCATGACCACGAGCGCCACCACCGCGCCGCCCAGCCAGAAGGGCACCACGCCTCCCGAGACGACGTTGAGCGTGGTTCCTCCTCCCATGACCCCGATGATCACGTAGGGCAGGAGCAGCACGGCCTGCACGGCGAAGATGACGGTCCCGATGTGCGAGCACTCCCACCGGTCGCGGAAGAGCTGCACGGGCGTGATGAAGCCGAAGCGCTTGCCCAGCGCCCACACCCGCGTCCCGATGAGGAAGATGGTGAGCGGGATGACCAGCCCCGACGACGAGGCCATGAGGCCGTAGGTCACGATCCCGTTGTTGAAGGCGTGGCCGG
>DAINRN010000219.1:1328-6282 GCA_036741815.1 Acidobacteriota bacterium | reverse complement strand
GACGACGATCTTGCCGCCGCTCGGCGTGGTGTAGCCGCGCGGCCAGCCGCCGTCAACGGCAGCCGGTGCGGCGGCGGCCGCGGTCGGCGATGCCTTGGGCGCGGGCGTGACCGTTGGGCCTGGCGCGGCCTTCGGAGCCGGCGTCGCCTTCGGAGCCGGCGTGACCTGGGTCGCCTGGGGCTCGACGGCCAGGAGAGGCGCGGTCGGGGCAACGGCAAACGACAAGGCGGTGGCCAGCGCCACCGTGGCGCGTCCGACTTCGAGACGACGACCCATGGGACCTCCCTTATTTGACGCTGTACCCCCGGCCCTCGAGACACGCGCCCCAGGCTTTCTTGAACGTGTCCTTGGTCGTCGCGTCCTGGGCCTTCGTCGCCTCCTGCGCCTGCGCCTCCGCCTGCTTGCCGGCCTTCTTCTGCGCCCGGCGTCCCTTCACCGCCCCCGCCGCGGCGCCCGCCCCCGCGCCTTCCCCGGCATCGAGATGGCCTTCGTCACGCACGCGGTCGTCGTCGCCCACCGCACCGACGGCGGCTCCCTTCGCCGCCCCTTTGGCCGCGCCCTTCACCGCGCCCCCGCGCGGTACCTCCGCCGCCGCGACGGGCGTCGGCGCGGCCGTGGGGTCGATCCCCGTCTGTTGCCGGGCCCAGCCGTAGCACTCGTTCTCGTCCTGGGCCTGTTTGGCCGCGTCCTGGCCGGAACCGGGATAGATGATGAGGCCGAGCGTGGCCGGCTTCGGTGTCGGCGCGGGCGCGGGGGCCTGGCCGGCCGCGGGCAGCGCGAAGGCCACCGCGACGGCCATGGCGAGCACGACAGTATGATTTTTCATATCCAACCTCCTGGACAACCTGAGCGCAGACGCAGCGTCCCCGCTCGCGCTCACGATAAACCGGAGGCGTGTGTGAGGCTATCCGAAAACTGCGGGGCCCGCTCGTTGGCAGGGCTTCACCCGCCGAGCGCCATGGTCATGGACACCAGCGCGGCTCCGATGACCACCATGCACAGGCCCGTCAACCAGGGGTGGTACCGGGTCAGGCGTCCCGCCGCGTATCCGCACACGAAGAGCATCGCGATGGCGATGGCGTTGGAGATGCGCAGCGCCCGGTGGGCGTCGTGCATGACGACGAACGGGAGGGCCACCGGAAGCGTGGACAGGAAGACGAGCACGAGCACCGCGAGCGCCCCGCGCCAGTCTTCGCGGAGCAGCCGCGGACGATCCGGCGGCTCGGGAAGCCGGACGAGCCGCTCCCGCATGGCCTCGAGCTGAGGCGGGTCCAGGACGGACGCGATCACCGGCGGCAGGGCGTGGGCGATGATGCGCCGCCCTTGCTCGGGATCCCCGGCCTCGCGCAGCGCGTGCCAGGAGGCCAGGGCGCGCCCCTTGTCCGCCAGGCAGCCCAACAGGTAGAGCAGCGCGTCGATGACGCCCCAGGCCAGGTTGCACCCGAGCGCACCGACGAGCATCTCCCGCACCTCGGCGCGGCCGGCGGTGGCGACGCTCAGCGAGCCGGTGAACGTCAGCACCATGATGAGGCCGAACAGCACCTCCGACACGCGCTCGATGGGATCGAGCACTCGCCGCGAGGGCTCAGTAGCTGTAGGCAAGGTAGATCATCCCGTACGCGAAGGTCCTGGTCCGCTCGTAGGCCTGCTCGACCAGCCGGCCCGGGTCTGCTAGAGCGGCCACGAAGCTGAGCGTGAAGTTCTCGTTGACCTTCCAGTCCATGTACCAGTCCGCCTCGACCGCCACGTCGTCGGAGGTCACGTCAGGGCCGACGGCGGCGGGCTCGTCGGCCAGGAACTTGTAGAGGATGAGCCCCGTACCGATGGCATCGCTCGGCGCCACGTGGAGGCGCGCCTGGTGCGAGATCAGGTTGGAGTTCGACACGAAGTACTCTCCCGCGATCTCGCCCTGCCACCACGCGCCCCAGTCGTAGAAGCCCGGGAACAGACCGTCGAAGCCCTCGTTGCCCGGGGTGGCCGGGTCGTCGCCGTGGAAGAACGCGTAACGGTAGGACACCTTCGGCTGCCACTTGCCGCCGAACTGGTAGGCGGCCAGTGCGTTCCAGGCGTAGGAGTCGAGGGCGGCGCCGTTGTCTTCCTTCACGTACTCGATCTCGAAGGAGAGCGCCTTCCACCCGGGGAAGGGAGCGGTGAAGGCGCGCACGTCGTAGACGTCGAGCCCGTCGCGCTCGGGCCTGTCATCCGGGTTGGCGTACCACTTCATATAGGTGGCACCGAGGGTCGTGTCCTCGCCGATCGCGTACTGATAGTTCGCTCCCCAGAGCCGGCTGCCGGTATCGGCCTCCGGCAGGTCGTCCTTGTCGAGGTAGAAGGCCTCGAGCGTGTGATGGCCCGGCTTGAACCGTCCGACGGCGGCGAACTCGAAGGCCTTCCGCGCGTTCGACCAGTAGCCTCCGCGGGTCCCGCCCTCGGCGGCCCCGTCCCACAGGATCATCCCGTGCCCGAGCTGATACTGGGCGCGTCCCACCGTGAGCTCCAGGGCGTCCTCGCCGAGCGTGCCGAGGGCCTTGCCCGATCGCCACCCCAGGTAGAGGTCCTCCACCTTGAAGGACGAGGCGCTCTCTCCCACCACGCCCGGAGGCGTGCCGAAGGTCCGCTCGCCGACCGCGCTCAGCTTTCCATGGAGCTGCCACGACTTCGAGCTGGTGAAGGTCCCGGTGAGGGCCGGCTTGGCCGCCGCCTCGAACCAGTTGTCGCTCAAGTCCCCCGAGGGCTGCTCCGGCTTCGGGTTGGTGTAGAGGGAGTTCGCGAAGCCGAAGTTGCCCCAGTTCGCGTCGAAGTTGAAGGTCCAATCGAGACCGCGGGGCAACCCGGTGCTGCGCTCCTCTGGCGCCGCGGCGGGCGACGGCGACGGCGACGGGGGAGTGGGCGTCTCCTGGGCGGCGGCGCCGGCGGCGGACAGCGCGACGAGGCCTGCGAGCAGGCCGGCCCGGGACATCCGGGCCCGTCGGTGGGTCGTCACGACTGCTTCGTGGTGCCTGGGGGCGCGGGCCGGACGGTCGTATCCGGCCCCTCTAGCTCGATCTCGGGCAGGCTGCTGGTACCCGTCCGGCTGCGGCTGCGCATCCGGCTGGAGACGTCCACCGCGAGCCTCGGCCCTCGCGAGACGCTCTCCTCGGCCGCGCGGCGCGCCGCCAGCATGGCCGGGGCGGCCGTCTGCCACCACTCCGCAGCCTCCCGCTGGGTCCAGGCGGGGCCCGTCCATGCTTCCTCGATCGCTACGAGCAGGGCGCCCGCATCCGCGGGGCGGTCCTCCGGCAGCTTGGAGAGACAAGCCATGATGAGCCGCTCGAGCGAGGGCAAGAGCGGCCGCCCGAGCCGCTCGGATGGGGGGCGCGGCGTCGAGTGCAGGTGGTGGCCGATGATCTCGACCCCGGACTTCCCGGTGAACACCTCCTTGCCGGTGAGCAGCGCGTAGGCGACCGCGCCCACGGCGTAGACGTCGCTGCGCGGGCTCACGCCGGTGGCCGAGATCACCGCCTCGGGAGCCATGTAGAGCGGGGTGCCGACCAGGTCGTCCACCCCCGTGACCCCGGAGTCGGCCCCGGTGCGGATCTGCTTGACCAGGCCGAAATCGAGCACCTTGACGACGTCGTAGGTGCCCCCGCGCTCGCAGAGCATGATGTTCGCGGGCTTCACGTCGCGGTGCACGAGGGAGATCCGGTGCGCCTCCGCCAGCGACGCGCAGACCTGCTTCACGAGATGGACGACCCGGGCCTCCGGCTGCGGCCCGCCGTCGTGGATCACCTGGTCGAGAGGGAGGCCGGGCAGGTGCTCCATCGCGTAATAGAAGATGCCCTCCGGCGTGCGCCCGTAGTCGTAGATGGCGATCGTGTTCCAGTGGGTGAGCTGGCTCGTGAGCTGCACCTCCCGCTCGAAGCGGGCCATCATCTCGGGGCTGGCCACCTCGGAGCGGATCAGCTTGATCGCGGTGGGCCGCCGCAGGAAGGCGTGGCGCGCGCGGTAGACGGCCCCCATGCCTCCCTCGCCGATCTTTTCCTCGAGCGTGTACTGCCCCAGCCGCTCGGCCTTCTGGATGTCCCGCTGGAGGCCGTAGATGCGGCGGGAGGAGAGCGCGATGGCCGCCGCCACGAGGAGGAGGCCGCCCCCCAGGACTCCGAAGGAGCGCCGAAGGACGCTGAGCGTCTGGTACGCCTCGTCGCGGTCGATCTCGGTGACGATGCCCACGTTCCACTCCGGCAGCCAGGACCACGCCCCCACCACCGGGACGCCGCGATAGTCGCGGTAGCCCTTCGCGTTGACGCCCTTGCGGCCGGCCACCGCCTCCGCCGCCGCCCAGGTGAGCGGCCAGGTCTTCTGCGGCGTCGCCGGGGCCTGTCCCTCGACCAGCTGGATACCGGGGTCGCGGATCTCGAGTACGGCCGTGGTTTTGCCCCCGGTCTCCGGGGGCACCAGGCCCAGCTTCTTCACCTGGTCCGGGAACCGGCTGTCGGTGACCATGCGACCCTCGGCGTCTACGGCGTAGGTCTCGCCGCTCTCTCCGAGCCGCGACGCGTTCAGGATCGCGCCCATCTGCTCCGGGCGGATGCGGAAGGCGAAAGCGGCCACCACCGCGTCGGACCCGTCGCGCAATGGCACGATCAGGAACGCCATCGGCTCGTTGGCGAAGCGCTGCTTGAGCGTGGCCGGGAGGAAGGCCCGCTGTCCGGCCAGGGCTTTGGACGCCGCGTCGGCCACGCCCAGCACCAGGCGATCGCCGATCCTCTCGTCGACGATGCGGGCGATGATCAGCCCGCCGCGGTCGAGGATGAAGTAGCCCGCGTTCTCCTGCCGCGAGACGACGGGCTTGAGGATCCCGCGGAGGTGGGCCTGGGCGGGAGCCGCCTTGAGGGCGGCGGGGTCGCCTGCGGTCCGCCGCGCGACCTCGATCAGGTCGGAGACATCCACGCGCACCCTCGGGTCGGCCGCCATC
>DAINRN010000219.1:0-1318 GCA_036741815.1 Acidobacteriota bacterium | reverse complement strand
CTTGACGCCGGCGCCGATCAGCAGGCGGCGTGGCACCTCGGCGAGGTTGGCTTCCGCGGTGAGCCACTGGTTGACGGCTGAGACATTGGACGCGAGCATCGTCGTCAGGGAGCTCTCGAGGCGCGCGTGGATGGCGGCCGCGATCGTCCGATAGGTCCAGACGCCGACGCCGGCGACGACGGGCAGCGCGAGCAGCGGCCAGGCCCAGGCGGGCAGCCGCAACCGTCCGGCCGGGCTGCCGGGCCCGGCCTTCACGTCCTGCATCGCCGACACTCCATGAAGGACACGGCTCAGGCCTCGGGCACGGCCGCGGGCAGGACCGGTGTCGTTGTCCCGTGCTCGCGCACGCGGAACCAGGCCAGGACCGCGCAGGCCGCGGACACGAGGGCGGCGACGGCGAAGACGCGCGCCACGCCCACGGTGAAGGCCTGCCGGAAGGCTTCCTCGAACTGGTGCTCCATCCCCTCGGGCAGGACGCGCGCTCCCGTGCTGGCCGAGGTGCGCAGGGCCTCGCGCCAGGCGCGCGTCACCTGGCGGATCGTCTCGTAGCTCAGGCCGGTGGGAGCGAGACGGGCCGCGTAATCGGATCGGGCCGCGTCGAAGAAGACGGACGTGAGCGTGGCCACACCCAGGGCCCCTCCGACCTGCATGGCGGCGTTGTTGAGCGCGGCCGCGCTGCCCGACCTCTCGGCGGGCACCGACTCCAGCACGATCTCCGTGACGGGAGTGATGACCGCGATGTTGCCGGCGCCCATGAGGACGAGCGCGGCCAGCACCACAGGGTAAGGAGTCTCCGGCCGGAGGAAGGCCAACACGCCGCAGCCGGCCGCCATGCAGGCGAGTCCCGCCACGATCACCGGGCGCGGCCCGCGGCGGGCGAGCAGCGTGCCCACCAGGGGCGAGCACGCTGCCGCCACCACGACCATGGGGACGATCCGCAGCAGCGCGGGCACGGGCGGCAGGCCCTGGACGTTCTGGAAGAAGTAGAGCAGGGGAAGGATCGCGCCGCCCATCACGAGCGCGATGAGCGTCCCGGTGATGAGGGCCGCGTTGAGGACGCCGCTGCGGAAGAGAGACAGGTCGAGAAGCGGATCCTTGACCCGGCGCTCCCACCAGATGAAGGCGATGAAGGCGCCCATGCCGACCATGAGGGATTGCAGGACGCGCGGGTCCGCCCAGCCCTCGCTGCTGGCGCCCACCACGGCGAACACCAGGGCGAGCAGGGCCACGGCCACCCCGAGGGCGCCCACGCCGTCGAGCCGGCGCCGCTCTGCGGCACGGCTCTCGGGCGCGTAGAGCCACACGCCGAGGCGTCCCA
>DAINRN010000218.1:0-6282 GCA_036741815.1 Acidobacteriota bacterium | reverse complement strand
GAACCAGAAGAGGTGCTGCCAGAGGAGCGGCGACCCGCCCTGGTGCAGCGGCGCGCCTTCCGGCGTCAGGAGCGGCTGGCTGGATAAGACGAGCCCCGCGGGCAGGAAGAAGCTCGTCCCGAAGTGCCGGTCGAAGAGCAGCATCAGGCAGGCGGCCACGAGGGCGGGGAAGGCCAGGAGGCCGAGGATGGCCACGAGCATCATCGACCACATGGTCAGGGGAAGCCGCATCAGGGACAGGCCCTTCGTGCGCAGGTTCAGGATCGTGGTCAGGAAGTTGAGGCCGCCCATCGTGAACGACGCGATGAAGAAGACCATCCCCACGATCCAGAGCGTCTGTCCCATCCCGGAGCCGGGGATCGCTCCCTGCAGGGCCGACAGCGGGGGATACGAGGTCCAGCCCGCCGCGGCCGCGCCCGCCGACACGAAGAAGGAGGTGATGATGACCACGCAGCCGGGGAGGAAGGTCCAGTAGGACAGGGCGTTCAGGAACGGAAAGGCCATGTCCCGCGCCCCGACCTGGAGGGGGATCAGGATGTTCCCGAAGCCGCTCACCGGCGCCGTGGACATCACGAAGAAGACCATGATGGTCCCGTGCATCGTAAACAGCATCGAGTAGAACTCGGGGCTCATCACGTAGGGCTGACCGTCGCCCCCCTGGAAGCCCATGGGCAGCAGCCGGCCCACGAAGCCCCAGTCGACCTCCGGCCAGGCGAGCTGCACGCGGATCAGCATGGCCAGCAGCCCGGCGATGAGGGCCATGGCCATGGCGGTGACGTAGTACTGGATGCCGATGACCTTGTGGTCCTTGCTGAAGACGTACCGCCAGATGAAGGCCTGGGGCGCGTGGGCGTGCGCCTCGGCGGCGTGAGCCTCTCCGGCGTGGGCCATTCCTTACCCTCCTATTCCAGGGCCGCTTTGAGGGACGTCTCGAACGCGGCCTGGGTGACCACGTGCACCTGCCCGCGCATCCGGTAGTGCCCCAGCCCGCAGTGCTCGGCGCAGGCGATGTCGAAATCGCCCGCCTGCTTGGGCACGAACCAGGTGTCCACCGTCATGCCGGGGACCGCGTCCTGCTTCACGCGGAAGTTCGGCAGGAAGAAGCTGTGGATGACGTCGATGGAACGCAGCTGGATCTTCACCGGCTTGTCCTGGGCCAGGTAGAGCTGGTTCAGGAGCATCATGTCGTCCGCCGCGGCCGGGTCGGACTTGTCCAGGCCGATCGGGTTCTCCTGCGAGGCCAGCCTGCCGTCCGTCCTCCCGAACCTCCCGTCCTTGCCCGGGTATCGGACGTTCCAGGCGAACTGTTGCCCGGTGACCTCGATCACCATGGCGTCCGCGGGGGCCGCGGTCTGGATCTTGGCCCACAGGTCCAGGGCGTGGACCAGGAAGCCCACCATGATCGCCGCCGTCACCAGCGTCCACGTCCACTCCAGGCGCGTGTTGTCGTGCCGGTAGTCAGCCCGCGCGCCCGCCTGGTCCTGGTAGCGGTAGGAGAACCAGGCCAGCGTCAGGTTGGTGCCGATGAAGACGGCGCCGGTGACGACCAGGGACAGGAAGATCGAGTGGTCGATAGCCCCTCGGTCCGACATGAGCGGGGGCATCCAGGGCTTGGTGAAGTAGAAGGTCGCCCCGGCCACGAGGGCCGTGGTAGCGAGCGCGAACATCAAGCCTTGCAGCCTGCCCACGTCACCTCCTGATCCGAGGATGCTTAAGGCGCGGCGAAGTTACTGACCCGCCACGATCGCGGGGGACAGTACCAAAGGACCGGCAACGCCGTCAATATCTCAGTCGCGACATATCTCAGTCGCGGCCCCATCTCAGTCGCGACCCCGCCGTCCTGGCCTTCGGGGTTGCGACTTCCGTTTCATGGCCGGTCTACTCGACGTCGAATCCCATCAGCTCGACCGGGACGATCGGGCTGTAGCGTTGCCCAAAGACACCGACGCCGCTCCCGTCTTGGAGGTAGCTCTGCCAGACCACGACGAAGTTACCGGCGGCATCCGCGCTGACCGAAGGCTCCATCTGGGCTTCCGTGGTGTACGAGTTGACGCGGAACTCCGGGCCGAGGGGCGGACCGGTGTTCGCGTAGCGTTGCCCAAAGACCCCCGCGACCGACCCGTCCTGCGTGTTGCTCATCCAGGCCACGACGAAGTTCCCGGAGGCGTCCAGCCCTACCGACGGCGAACGCTGGCTGTTCGTCGTGTAGGTGGTGATGGCGAACTCCGATCCGAGCGGGTCGCCGGCGGCGCTGAAACGCTGGCCGAATACGCCCTGCCCCCCCGCATCTTGGACCAGGCTCTCCCAGACGACGACGAAATTGCCCGCGACGTCCGAGGCTATAGCCGGGCGGGTCTGGGAGTTCGTCGTGTACGTGTTCACGCGGAACTCGGGTCCGAGCGGACTCCCGGTACTGGCGTACCTCTGGCCGAAGATGCCATAGCCAAGATCGTCCTGGTTGGCGCTCTGCCAGGCGACCACGAAGTTCCCTGAGGGATCCGATGCCACGACCGCGAAGGCCTGGACTCCCGGCGTATAGGTGTTGACACTGAACTCCGGGCTGAGGGGCACGCCAGTGCTTGCGTATCGCCGGGCGATCACGTCGGTATCCGAGACGCCTCGCGCGCTCGTCCAGACCACGATGAAGTTGCCAGAAGCGTCCGACGACACGCCTGGATCACCCTGGAAGTCCGTCGTGTACGTGTTGATGCGAAACTCGGTGCCGAGCGGAGCGCCGGTGCTGGCGTAGCGTTGGCCGGACACGCCCGTGAAGGAGCGATCCTCGAAGCTCGCCCACACCACCACGAAGTTGCCTGAGGCGTCCGCGCCAACAGCCGGAGATCCCTGGAAACTGGTCGTGTAGGTGTTGACGAGGAACTCGGGACCGACGGGGACACCCGAGTCGGCGTAACGGCGGCCGATGACGCCACCGACCGAGCCGTCCTGTTCCCAGCTCGACCAGACCACCACGAAGCCGCCCGAGGGATTCGCACCTACGGCCGGAGCCTGCTGGTAGGCCGTGTTGTAGATATTGATCTGGAACTCCGGACCCACGGGATTTCCCTGGGGCCACGCAATTCCGGGGACGAACACCAACGCGACGAACGAGAGCAGGCAGGGGCGCCGCATCGAATCTCCCGCTCCTAAAGACTACTCGACCTTGAGCCCGTGAGCTCGAGCGGCACGATCGGGAGGTAGCGCCGTTCCACGCGCCGAGTCATGCCAAACCTTCCCCTACGCTAGGATACGTCCCGATGTCCCCGCGCTGGAGGCGGCGTGGCGTGATCGCGATCGCGGTGGTCGCCGCGGTCGTGCTCGTCCGCGCCACGCTGCTGCGCAAGGATCCGGTGCCGGTCACCGTCTTCCGCGTGGCCCCGGGCCGGGTCGAGGAGACCGTCACCAACAGCAAGGCCGGAACGGTCAAGACCCGGCGGCGCGCGGCACTGAGCCCGGAGCTGGGCGGGCGCATCGAGGTCCTGCCCGTACGGAAGGGGGACCGGGTCCGAAAAGGACAGATACTCGTGCGCCTGGCGAGCGCGGACTACCAGGCCCAGGTCAACCTCCAGCAGCGCTCGATCGATGCCGCACGGGCGGGCGAGCGCGAGGCGTGCCAGCGGGCGGAACAAGCGGAGCGGGACCTTGCCCGCATGTCCGCGCTGGCCCGCGACAGCCTGGTCTCTCAAGACCTGAAAGAGCAAGCCCAGACCCAGCGTGACGCAACGTCCGCCGCCTGCGAGGCGGCATTGCCCCGTGTCGAGCAGTCCCAGGCGGCACTCGAGTTCGCGCGCGCCACCCGCGGCAAGACGGAGCTGCGCGCGCCGTTCGACGGCGTGGTGGCGGATATCCGCGGCGAGGTGGGGGAATGGATCACGCCCTCGCCGCCGGGGGTGCCGATCCCCGCCCTCGTGGAGCTGCTGGACCCGGACGCCATCTACGTGAGCGCGCCGCTCGACGAGGTGGACGTGGGCCGGGTGCGGGTGGGCCAGGTGGTGCGGGTGACGATCGACGCCTATCCCGGCCGCGCCATCGCCGGCCACCTGACCCGGGTTGCCCCCTACGTCATCGATGTCCAGCAACAGAGTCGCACCTTCGAGGTCGAGGTGGACCTGGAGGACGCCGCTTTCGCGCGGACGCTCCTGCCCGGAAGCTCGGCCGACGTCGAGGTCATCCTCGACTCCCGCGACGGGGTGCTGCGCGTCCCGAGCTACGCGCTCATCGACGGCAAGAAGGCGCTGGTCCTCCGCGACGGCGCCCTCGTGGCGGTTCCCGTCGAGATCGGCCTCAAGAACTGGGGCTTCGCCGAGGTCAAGCGCGGCCTCTCCGCCGGCGACCTGGTCGTCGTGTCCCTCGACCGCGCCGACGTCAAGGAGGGGGCCCGGGCTCGCGTGGCGGAAGAGACCGCGAAGTGATCGAGCTGCGCGGCGTCACGCGGGTCTTCGAGGTCGGCGGGCGGCCGGTGCACGCCCTGCGTGGGCTCGACCTGGCCGTGCCGGACGGGGAGTACTTGTCGGTCATGGGGCCGTCCGGGTCCGGCAAATCGACGCTCCTGAATCTGCTGGGATGCCTGGACCGGCCCAGCTCTGGGACGTACCGGCTGGACGGGCGAGACGTGACCGAATTGGACGATTTTGAGATGTCGCGACTTCGCCGGCACAAGATCGGCTTCGTCTTCCAGGCCTTCCACATGGTCCCGCGCCTCACCGCGAAGGGAAACGTGGAGCTGCCGATGGTGTTCGCGGGCGTGCCGCCCGAGGAGCGCGGGCGGCGGGCGGAGGCCGCGCTGGCCTCGGTCGGCCTGACCGAGAGGATGGACCACCGGCCGGACCAGCTCTCCGGCGGCGAGCGCCAGCGCGCGGCCATCGCCCGGGCCATGGTCATGGGACCGGCCCTGCTCCTGGCCGACGAGCCGACCGGGAACCTCGATTCCGTCTCCGGCGGCGAGGTGGTGGCGCTGCTCGAGGCAATGAACGCGCGGGGCCTCACCCTCGTGGTCGTGACCCACGACGCAGGGCTGGGCCGCCGGGCGCGCCGGCAGGTGCGGATGGCCGACGGCGCGATCGTCGACGAGCGGCGCGCCGAGGCGGTGGCGGCAGCGCCGGTCCAGGCGGGGCCGTGAGGCCAGGCGACGTCCTGGCCTTCGCGGGCGCCGCGCTGCGCGGGCACCGGCTGCGGTCCAGCCTGTCGCTGCTGGGCGTGGCCATCGGCGTGGCCTCGGTCATCCTGCTCACCAGCCTGGGCGAGGGCGCGCGGCTCTACGTGAGCGGCGAGTTCCTGGCCCTGGGCAGCAACCTCCTGATCATCACGCCCGGGAAGAACGAGACGACCGGCGGGCTGACGCTCCCGCTGCCCGCGCCGCGCGACCTGAGCCTGGACGACGCCTTTGCCCTGCGCCGCCGGCTGCCCGGGGCCCGCCACGTCGCCCCGCTGGCGCTCGGCGAGGCCACGGCCAAGGTCGGCGACCTCACGCGCGAGGTGGGCGTGGGCGGCACCACCGCGGAGTTCATGCCGCTCCGGAAGATCCACCTGCGCATGGGCCGGTACCTGCCGCCGGGCGAGGACGAGCGCGGCGACCGCGTCTGCGTCATCGGGGCCAAGCTCCAGGACGAGTTGTTCCTGGGCCGGAACCCGCTGGGGGAGACGCTGCGCCTGGGCGAGCAGCGCTTCAAGGTCATCGGGGTGATGGCGCCGCGGGGCGTCTCGCTGGGCACGGACCTCGACGAGGTGATCCACGTGCCCGTGAGCCAGGCCCTCGCCCTCTTCGACGAGCGCGGCCTCTCGCAGATCATGGTGGAGCTCGCCTCCCACGAGCAGATCGAGACGGGGAAGGTGCGGGCGCTCGCCCTGCTCAAGGACCGCCACGACGGCTTCGAGGACGTCACGGTCACCACCCAGGACGCCGTGCTGACCTCGTTCAACCGGATCCTCGCCCTCCTGACCGCCGCCCTGGCGGGGATCGCCGCCATCTCGCTCTCGGTGGCGGGCATCGGGATCATGAACGTCATGATCGTCTCGGTGAGCGAGCGGACCCGTGAGATCGGCCTCCTGAAGGCGGTGGGAGTCACCGCCCCGCAGGTCCTGCTCGCCTTCCTGGTGGAAGCCGCCCTGCTCTCCTCGGCGGGCGGGCTCGTCGGGGTTGCCGTGGGAATAGGCGGGACGCGCCTCGTGCAGGCCCTCTACCCGAGCTTCCCCATGTCGCCGCCGTCGTGGGCGGTGCCGGCGGCGGTCGCCGTCTCCGTGTCCGTGGGCATCGTCTTCGGCGCGCTGCCCGCCCGGCGCGCCGCG
>DAINRN010000217.1:5086-6293 GCA_036741815.1 Acidobacteriota bacterium | reverse complement strand
AACGACATGATGTGCCACAGCCTCGAGGTGGGCCGGCATCTGCTGACGAAGCCCGGTGCGCCCCGGAACAGCATTCGACCCACCAAGGTCCAGGCGCAGATCGCCTCGCTGAAATGGTCGCGCCCCGCGGACGCGGCCGCGCTGCGGGCATCGATGGGACCGGAGGTGGACTACGCGAAGCGGCCGGCCGAGGACTTCGCGCGGGCCACCGTCGGCTACGTGGACGAGGCCGGGCATCCGCTGATCGTGGAGGCCACCACGTCATGGAGCTTCGTGGGCGCCGGCCTCCGCCTGAGCATGGAGCTGCTCGGTCCCGAGTACTCCGTCTCCGTGAACACCCTCGACGCGGGAGCGAAGGTCTTCTTCAGCCGGCGGGTGCGGGGCGAGGCGGGGGAGGACCTGGTGGAGAAGCAGAACGCGGAGCAGGGCCTGATGCCGGTGCTCGGCAACGAGCCGGCCGAGTACGGCTACGAGGACGAGAACCGCCACTTCGTCCGCTGCTTCCTCGATGGCGCCCAGCCGGCGGAGGACTTCCGCGCCGGCCTCGAGGTCACCGAGCTGCTCATGACCGCCTACATGAGCGCCGAGCAGGAGAAGACAATCGCGTGGAAGCCGGACGGCCTGGAGCGTTACGTGCCGCCGGTGGCGCGCGGCGACTGGAAGCCGTAGCGGCGCCGGCTCAGGCCGCGGTCAGCGCCTTCTTGATGGTGTCGAACGAGCGGCGGACCCCTTCCGTCGGGTCCTTCTCGTCCATCTCGTACTCGATGTTCGCGGCGTAGGGGAACTTCACCTGGCGGGCCAGCTTCAAGACCTCCACGATGGGCGTCTGGCCCTCGCCGAACTGCCGGTACGTGCGCTCGGCGTCCCGGTCGCGGTCCTTGATGTGAAGGCTCACGATGCGGCGGTGGTGGTCGCGGAAGAAGGCCACCGGGTCGTGGCCGGAGGCGAAGAAATGGCCGATGTCCAGGTTGATGGCGAGGTACTCGGAGCGTCCCTCGAGGGCCTTCAGGAAATCGTCCGGGGTTTCGAAGTTCGCCGCCTTGTCGCCCTTGAACCAGGCGTCGCCGAGGTAGTGGTTGTGCAGCCCGAGACGGACCTTGTACCGGCGGCAGCGCTCGTCCACGCGGTCGAGGATCGGCTTTTCGAGCGAGGACGTCATCACGTCGGTGCCCAGGAGCGCGGCGCCCCGGAAGGCGCGCTCGAGGTG
>DAINRN010000217.1:0-5076 GCA_036741815.1 Acidobacteriota bacterium | reverse complement strand
TGACCTTGATGCCGGCGGCGTCGAACTTGCCGCGCACCGCCTTGAAGTCCGCCTCGGTGGCCTTGGTCGGATCGAGGTGGCCGTTCCACAGCTCCACGCTGGTCAGGCCGACCGAGGTCATGGCCGCGATCATGCGGTCGATGTCGAAGGCGCGGAAGGTGTAGCTCTGGACCCCCACCTGGATGCCGCCGAAGACCGAGGGCTTGGGCTTCCCCTGGGCGGTGGCGCGCGTCGCCGCCGCCGCAGCAGTTGCCGCGAGACCGGCCGTGAACTCCCGGCGCGTGATCAGGGCCAAGGACGTCCTCCTCTCTTCATGGAGAGCAGCGACACGCGCGCAGGCTACGCCGCTCGGGCGGGGCGGTCAAGGTTGGGGATGCCAGGGCCTCACCGGCCTGGAGCGGTTGCCCGCTCCAAACGGGCCTCGTGCAGGAAGAGGCCGAGCGTGCGGTCGTCGCGGGAGCCGGGATCCAGCAGACTCGGGACGAAGGGTGTGTCCACGCGGATGCGGAGCGCGATCTCGTGGCCCGGGATGGCGCCGATATCGAGCGTCTCGACGCGCCGCTCGTTGGGGCCGCGGAAGGACGCGAGGCGGCGGCCGTTGACCTCCAGCGAGCCGACGGTCTCTCCGCGCGGGCTTTCGAGGCTGAAGTCCACGACCAGCCGATCCTCGCCGCCGCGGCGGCCCAGGCGCAGGACGGCCTCCTGGTTCGTCCAGCGGCCGGTGCGTCCGCCGGACCATGTCTCCGGAAGCCAGAACCCGGCGGCCAGCTCGGGGCGGCCTTCGTCCAGCTCCGCGGGCCGCACGTTGGACGCAAACGCCGTGAGACCGGAAACCGGGAGGCAGCCGTCGTCGACACGCACGTCCTTCGCCAGGTCGTGGCCCGTTTCGCTCGTCACGTAGACCCCCGCCTCCCCGTTGCCGCCGACGACGCAACCCGTGATGGATCCCGTAGGCTCCCTTCCGGTCAATCCCTGGCCATCGAGATGAATCCCGTGGCGCCGGTTCGCGGTGGCCTTCACGCCGCGGATGACGAGGTCCTTCGTGTCTGCCCGTGACCCGGCGTTGCCCTGGCCGATCCATCGGATCCCGTCGGACTGGGAGCTGGTTGCGTTGCCGGAGTATTCGCCGCCGGCCACGGTCAGATTCGCGACGGTCTTGATCAGCAGACCGACGTCAAGACCGTGAGCCCGGCAGCGTTCCAGTGTCACCGGCCCTTCCTGGCGCCGGTCGATGAGGGGCTGGCCCGGGGTGTCGTACGAGATGTAGAAACCGATCGTCCCGGGCCCCGCCCCGTGGACCTCGACGCCTGCGATGGTCACGTCGCGGACCCTGACGCCCTGCGTGACCACTCCCTTGCCTCCCGCGAGGCGGATGACGCCGTTCCTCACCCGCACGCGCTCCGAGTACGTGTGGAGCGCCGTGTTCTCCTGGACGGCGATGCCTTCGTGCCCGTCGATCACGAAGCCGTCGACGGTGCCGTCGCGGGCCCCGTAGAGATCGATGGCCGACCCGCCGAGCACCCCCCGGACGGTCAGGTTCTTGATGAGAAAGCCGGACACGTTCCATAGCTCGAAGCCGTCGCCGGGATGCGCCGAGACCGTGGCGTTCTCGAAGGTGTCGTCCCGCAGGGTCACGTCGTCGGCGTTCATGACCTGGGGCCCTTCGCCGGTATCCCGTGCCCGTACGTTGACGATCCGGACGTCGCGGTCGCGGTTGTCGAACCAGCCGTTCAGGTTGATCGCGTTCGAGAAATGATCGGCGAGCACGAGGTCCTCGATGCGTATCCTTTCGCTTCGGGCGCCCGCCCGACCATGGCTGAAAACGATGACGCCATTCGTGATCTGGCTGTACCCGCGGGTCCAGCCGCGTTGCCCGGCGGTGTTGCCGAGGATGGCGCCGCCACCCCCGATGCGCAGGTTCCGGCGGGCGGACCAGATCACGATGTCCACGGGGCCGGCGGCGTCGCTCTGCTGGCCGTCGGCCAGCCGCAGCGTCACCGCGGGGCCGATGCGCAATGAAAGGTTGTCGAAGCGCAGCTCGAGGCAGTGCTGATGTCCCCGGAAGTAGGGGTTGGGGCCCTGCACGGCGAGGTCGTAGACGCCGGGCCGGTTGAGGGCCACGGTCCCGCCGCCGGCGGATCCCGCCGCGTCGAGAGCCGCTTGGATCGCCCGGGTGTTGGCGGCCGCGTCACCACCGGGGCGAGCGCCGAACCGCGCCGCGTCGATCGTTGAGCCCGCAAGGACGGGCGCCAAGACGAACCAGGAGAACGGCGGCTCGACGCCCGCGTCGAGGACGACGGCACGCAACGGCGCGCCCAGGCGCGCCGCCCGCGTGACGGACTCCGCGGCTCCAAGGATCGAGGGCGGCGGCTGCGCATCCACGCGGAGCACCGGAGCAAAACCCTCGAGGACCTGGCGGCCGACGAGGTGCCCGCCCGCCGGCACGGCGCCGGGCGCGAGCAGGACGGTGACGGGCGTCGAACGGCCGGCGAAGAACGGGCGGTGCTCGTTGAAGTACACGCCCAGCCGGTACTCGTATTCGCTGGCGGGGGCGACGTGCATCGCGCGCGCCGGCTCCTCGGACATGATGCGCTCGACCGTGGCCAGCACGGCCTCCTCCGTGCGTCCCGCGACGTACTGGGCCGAGAACTGGGCCACCACGTCGCGGTAGTTCGTCGCCGCCAGCAGGACGGCCAGGGCGGAGAGCGCGAGGCCGCTCAGCGCCCGCGCGCTTGGGGTTGGGGAGAGCGACAGCAGTGAACCGAAGCCGATGACCGTCACCAGCACCAGAAAGGCCGCCGCGGGCGCCGCGTAGCGCAACACGGGAGCCCACATCAGCAACAGCCCCGCGAGGGAGGCGAGCAGCATCCAGAGCGGCAGCCCGACGCGCAGACGTCCCTCCGGGGCCCGCCGCACGCGGAACCAGGCGAACAGGGCCACGCCCATGAGGAAAAGCATCGGAACCCAGGCGCCCGATGTGCTGAGGAGGACGCGCTGGGGCAACTCTCGCAGCATCGCCACCACCGCCGCCCAGCGCAGGGGCGATCGTCCGTAGCCGGCCGCGTTCATCACGGCTGCCTTCAGCGCCGCGTGCGCCCAGACGGCGAGGTAGGCGAGCACCCAAGAGATCCGCTTCCAGCGCGCGCCGCCGCGGGCGGCGTGATCGGCGGCGGCCACCACCAGCAGCGGCGCGCCGGTGATGAAGTTGGGCTCCTTGCTCCAGAGCGCCAGGGTGAAGCAGACGAAGCAGAGGACGTCGGCCAGGCCCCCCCGGCTCGAGGCGCGGTACGTCCGGCCCATGAAGAAGAGCGCCCCCATGAAGTACAGGATCGTCGCCAGCTCCTGCGGCGCCAGGCGCGCCTCCGGGTTGTTCGGGAAATAGAAGAAGAGCGCGACGGCCAGGGACATGAGCGGTAGCCGCTCCCCGGTGGCCAGGCGCCGCCCGGACGCTCCCTCGATTGCGCGCACCGCCACTGCCCACAGCGCCGCGAAGGCGGCGAGCTTCATGAGCAGCCGCATCAGGTGGTGCAGGGCGGCATGGGTCGAGAAGAGCCCCCAGCAGAGGAGCTGGCCCAGGTCGTGGGTGGGGCGGAAGCGCACCGGGTTCACCGCCAGGGAGAAGTTGTCTCGCAGGAAGCCGGCCACTCCGAGGCGCCGCACGACGAAGACGGCGCCGTAGTCGTCGATGAGCCGGAACGGCGTCTGGATCGCGAGGGCCCACACGGGCAGCAGGCCGAGGCACAGCACGGCCAGCGCCGTGACGTTCACCCATCCGGCGGCCGCCGCCCACCCCCTGCGCGGGGCCGGCGGCCGCGTTTCGCTCAAGGCCGCTCGCGGCGGGCCAGCGGCCGGTAGTCCGGCGCGCGCACCGATCCGGGGCCGACCGTCACGCGCCCGCGTCGTGCTCGACGACGTGCAGGACCTCGCGGAAGGGCGGAGGCTCGCAAAATCCCCGCCGAGGCCGCCATCTCTCAGAAGATGAACTTCAGGCCGAACTGTGCCTGCCTGGGATCGCGCACCTTCGTCACCTGACCGAAGGAGAGGGGAAGCTGAGAGTCGATGACCTTGGACGCGCTCTCGAGGGGCGCGTCGAGCGTGACGGAGAGTGGGTCCATGGTGGTGTCGAGGCCCAGGAACTGGTCGTGGTTGAAAGCGTTGAACACTTCGAACCGTAGCTGGGCGCGCAGCCTCCGGCCCAGCTGGACGTTCTTGTAGAGCGCCAGGTCGACCTGGAAAGTCCCGGGGCCCTCGCAGATGCCCCGCCCGGCGCTGCCGAAAGTGCCGAGCGCGAAGCCGTTGAGCGTGAACGCCCGCGGATTGAGCCACTGCTCTTTCGGGCCTCCGCTCGCGCGACACGGTTCACCGGCCACGCGATTGGGACGTTGATTGAAGACGAACCCGGTACCTGAGACCTCGCCGACACCGGGCACAAAGCCGGTGAAGATCGTGAGCGGCGAGCCCGAGGCGGCCACCAGGATCGCTCCGATCTCCCAGTCGCCGAGAACGTGCCGTGCGCGTCGCTCAGGACGGCGTCCGCGACCTCCCTTGCGTGGTCGACCACGTCGTCAGCAGCGCGCTCGGCGGAAGCGACTTCGTCCTTCAGGGCGCCGTCAGTGTTCAGCCGCTCGGCGCGGAGGCTGTCGTCCGTCTTGGCGCGTTCTGGCGACGGGCCGCGCGGCTTGCGAGCCATTACCTGACTCTACTACTGGACCGGCCCCGGGGGACTCGAGGAGCGCCCCGCTGAGCCCCGCCGTCGCAACGACGACGAGCGTGCCCATGACGGCCCGCCTGCTGGCGGGCCAGCCCTTCTCCCGCGATCAGGTGCAGATGGGGGTGCCATTATGGGCAATGGTGCTGCCGACGATTGTCCATTGTGACCCGGTGCGGTGCATGAAGAGCGGCCTGACGCCCGCCTGGCGGTACACGACGCCGCTGGTCCATTCGTTCCGCCGCCTGCGCCCGCCCGAGGCGGGGTGAGGTCGGACCCGACGAGGAGCTACGGTCAGTCCCCGGCGCGCCAACCCTGGAGCATCAGCATGTAGTTGGCGCGCTCGTAGACCCGCGGGTCGGGGCACG
>DAINRN010000216.1:0-6301 GCA_036741815.1 Acidobacteriota bacterium | reverse complement strand
AATCTGCATCGCGCTCATGCCCTTCTTGGACTGGCACATGAGCAGGATGGCCTGGAACCACGTCCGAAGCGGGATGTTCGTGTTCTCGAAGATCGTGCCTACGAGCGGGGAGAAGCGATACCCGTTCTTCTGGCACGCCTTGCAGACCCAACGGTAGGGCTTGGCGATCTTGTAGACCTTGGTGTCCCCGCACCTGGGGCAGCAGACCTCGCCGCGCCAACGGAGCTTGGTGACGTAGGCGTAGCAGGCGTCCTCGTTTGGGAACCGGTCAAGCATCTGAGCGAGAGTGAGCATGAGGGGAATATAGGCCAAAACAAGGCCGGTGTCAAGTCCGGCATAATCCCCTTCCGGAACAAGTAGCTGAAAGCGGACCCCGCCGGCCGGCGCCCGGATCGTCAGCGCCGACGCACCTCGCTCCTCCCGGGCCCGAACCAGACGATCTCGTCGAACGGGCCGTCCAGCAGCCCTCGCTCCCGCAAGTCCTCGAAGACGTCGCCCGGCGACCATCCCTTGTCTACGCCGAGGAACACGACGCCGAGGTCCCGCAACCCGCCGAGCAGCGAGGCCAGCGCGCGTTCGTCGGGCGCCCGGAAGGTCCAGATCCACGGTGTGAGGGCGACGCGCCGGCCGCCCAGCGCGCGTAACGCCCGGTGGCCGGCTCCTTCCCGCCCCTCGGAGAGCTGGACGCGGTCGGATTGGATCATGTCCACGCGGTGCCGCCCCGGATGGCGCGGCAGGGACGCGGGGAGCCTTGCTGCCGCCAACAAGAACGCGATGAAGGCGCCGGACGCGAGACCAAGCGCGCTCCAGGTCAGCAGGGAGCGCGTGTGTGCGGCCGACACCAGCAACGCGACGCCTGCCGCGAAGACGAGCGCGGTGATCAACGTATCGACAAGCCAGTGGAGAGAGCCGCTCCTCGAAGTGCCGGCGCTCACGGGTCCACTATACTCGGCACGGATCCATCGCCGACTCGCCCGCTTTCGCACGGCTCATCGACAACGTTCGGCGGTTCATCCTCGGCAAGCGTGAGTGCCTGGAGACCGTGGTGGCCGCCCTGCGCGCGCCTGGCGTTAGACTGGAGGGCCCGTGGCCATCCATCCCACCGCCCTCGTGGACCCCGACGCCCGGCTCGAAGACGGGGTCGTCATCGGCCCCTACGCGGTGGTGGAGGGCGGCGTCCACATCGGGCGCGGCACGGAGGTGCGCGCGCACGCGGTGGTGAAGCGCTACACGACCCTCGGCGAGGGCAACGTGGTGCACGAGGGCGCGATCCTGGGCGGCGAGCCGCAGGACTTGACCTTCGCGGGCGGCGAGTCGTACCTCCGGATCGGCGACGGCAACCGGATCCGCGAGGGGGTCACCATCCACCGGGGCAACAAGCCGGGGGCGGCCACCACCATCGGCTCGCGCTGCTTCCTCATGGCGTACGTCCACGTGGCCCACGACTGCGTGGTGGAGGATGGCGCCATCCTGGTGAACTACGCGGGCCTGTCCGGCCACGTCCACGTCGGCGCCGGGGCGTTCGTCTCCGGCGGCGCGCTCTTCCACCAGTTCACACGCATCGGCCGGCTGGCCATGGTCAGCGGGAACGCCAAGGTCGTCCAGGATTGCCTGCCGTTCGTGGTGACCGACGGCTTCCCCGCGCGGGCGCGGGGCGTCAACGTGGTGGGGCTGAGGCGCGCCGGCGTCGGAGCGGCCACCATTCGCGCGCTGAAGGAGGCCTACCGCACGCTGCTCCGCAGCGGCCTGCCCCTGGCCGAGGCCGTGCAGCGGCTGGAGGCCTCCGCCGATCCCCTGGTCCGCGAGCTGGCCGAGTTCGCGCGCACCTCGAAGCGGGGCTTCGGCCACGCGGTCGCGGGCGGCGACGAGGACGACGGCGGCTGATCCACAACTCTTTCCCCAGGGCCACTTGACCGCCCGCACGGGCTGCCCAAGACTTGAACGAGGGAGGTTCGCGCGTGTCCAAGGGGCGATCCAGGGGCCGTTGGGTGCTCGGGCTGGCCGTGACCGCCACCCTGCTCGTGGCCGCGGGCTGGACCATGGCCATCGCCGGGCTGGCCCAGGACCGCTCGGTCCCGCCCCCGCCGAAACGGCCGGTCTCCCGGGCGGTCAGCTCGCAGCTCCTCGACCCGCGCGCGAAGAGCACCGTCTATCTGGACGACGCCGCGCTGTCGTTCCTGGACCCGCTGCGGGGGGAGAGCGGCAGGGTGCAGGCCGCTTTTCGCCTGCCGGGGTCGGACCTGGCGGACGAGGCCGACCCGGCGGTGCGTGCGGTCTTCGAGAAGGAGACGACGGGCGCCATCGTGCCGACGGCGGGGCAGGGCGGGGTCCCCGCCGAGGCCGGCGTCTACAGGATCGCGGTGGAGATCGACAAGGCCCGCCGCGAGCTGGACGACTTGCGGCTCATCACCCTGAAGCCGTTCGCGGAGAAGAAGGACGAGAGGATCGGCCTCTACTACCTGGGCCGCTGGCCCTTCGAGGGCGGCGGCCAGCCCCGGTCGCGCGCCTACGCCAACCCCGCGGGCTTCATCGAGGTCACCCGCCAGAACAAGGACACCCACGTCTCCGAGCACTTCAAGCTGGGCGACTTCCTCACCAAGGACCAGTACGACGTCTGGCCGAAGTACCTCGTCCTGGAGCCGCGCCTGCTGGACAAGCTGGAGCTGGTCATCCAGGAGCTGCAGAAACAGGGGCACACGGTGAAGCGGGTGCAGGTCATGAGCGGCTTCCGGACGCCGCGCTACAACAAGAGCGGCGGCAACACGGGCGGGCGCGCCAAACTGAGCCGGCACATGTACGGCGACGCCTCGGACATCTTCGTGGACAACGACGGCAACGGCACCATGGACGACCTGAACCGCGACGGCCGCGTGGACACCGCCGACGCCAAGGTCATCGCCGACGCCGCGGAGCGCGTGGAGGCCCGATACCCCGCCCTGGCGGGCGGGATCGGGGTCTACCGCGCCTGCTGCGGCCACGGGCCCTTCACCCACATCGACACCCGCGGGTACCGCGCCCGCTGGAGCGGCGCCACGGGCGGATAGGCGACCAAGGAGGAGTTGTGACTGAGACACTTTGCCCCGAGTGCGGGTCCGAACGGACGGACTTCACCAAGGTGTGCCCGGCGTGCGGCGCGCCTCCCGCCCCCGAGCACCGCCAGGGCGACAGCCCCGGCGGCATCCGTGGCCACGACCTCGAGCCGTACATCACGCTGCGCTACATCGCGAAGCTCTTCAAGGTCCTGGCCGTCCTGATCATCGTGATGCTCTTCGGCGAGGTCGTGACCGGCCTGCTCATCGACGGGACCACCGCGGTGGTGACCCTGCTCGGCGAGGGCACGCGGCTGCTGGTGATGGCGGGCCTGCTGTGGGCGGGCGGCGACCTGGCCCTGCTGCTGATCGACGCCGGCCACGACCTGCGCGTGGCGCGCATCCTCCTGGGCCGGATCAACGCGCAGATGCACCGCTCGGAGCCGGGGGCGGGCCTGCTGCCGGGGGAGGAGCCGCGGGGGACGGGCGCGGGAGCGGGCCGCGGGGCCGGCCCCCCTGCCGCGCGCTAGCCTGACCAACCTCTTCGGCCTCGGCCGCGCGGAGCTCGAGGCCGCCGTCGCGGAGCAGGGCGAGCCCGCCTACCGCGCGCGCCAGGTCTACGTCTGGCTCTACCGCAAGCGGGCGCGGTCCCTGGTGGCCATGACCGACCTGGGCAAGGGGCTCCGCACGCGGCTCGCGGCCGCGCACGAGGTGCGCTGGCCGGCGGTGGCCGAGCGCGCGCAGTCCACGGACGGCACCGTCAAGCTCCTGTTCCGCCTGGACGACGGGGCCACCATCGAGAGCGTCTTCATCCCGGAAGAGCGCCGGCGCACGATCTGCATCTCCACGCAGGCGGGCTGCCCCTTGAAGTGCGCCTTCTGCCTGACCGGGATCGCCGGCTACAAGCGGAACCTGAAGCCGTGGGAGATCCTGGGCCAGGTGGCGACCGTCATGGAGGAGGCGCCGCCGCGCGAGCTGCCGTGGAACATCGTGGTCATGGGCATGGGCGAGCCGCTGCTCAACTACGAGTCCACGGTCGCCGCGCTCCGGATCCTGATGGACCCCGAAGGCTTCGCCGTCGCGCCCAAGAAGCTGACCCTGTCCACGGTGGGGATCCTGCCGGCGCTCGAGAAGCTCATCCGCGAGCCCGTGCGCCCGAACCTGGCCATCAGCCTGCACGCCCCCAACGCGCGCCTGCGCCGGGAGCTGATGCCGATCGAGGACAAGTACGCCCTCGAGGACGTCATCGCGGCGGCCCGGCGGTATCCGATCCCGCGCGGGGGCCTGGTGACCTACGAGTACGTGCTGCTGCGCGGCGTGAACGACTCGCCCGCGCAGGCCCGCGAGCTGGTGCGCCTGCTTCGCGGATCCCGGGCCAAGGTGAACCTCATCCCGCTGAACCCCGCGCCGGAGATCCCCTTCGAGGCTCCCACGCCCGAGGCGGTGGACGCGTTCGCCAGGGTCCTGGCCGACGCGCACGTGACCGTGTCCGTGCGGCGGCCACGGGGCCAGGACATCCTGGCCGCCTGCGGGCAACTGCACCTGAAGCGGACGGCGCCGGCGGCCGTCTGAAAGCCTTTGACCTGACCGGGACGATCGGCATATCGTCCGCCCGCGTGGCCGACACCGAGCGCAAGCCGCTCCTCGGACAGAACCCGCGGGGCACCTCCGGCGGATCCGGATGCGCGGGCGCCTTCTTCATCGCCTTCGGCGTGCCCTTCATGGCGGCGGGCGCGTTCCTGGGATACGCGGCAACGGGCGCGATCCCGTTGAACACGGCGGACGGGTCCCCCCCACCCCCGGACTGGGTGGTATGGTCCCTGGTGGCGCTCTTCGGCGGCGCCGGAGCCTTCCTCACGCTGAGGATGGGCGTCGGGTCCCTCATCGACCGCTCGCGGCTGCGGGCCCGGCGCGCCCGCCATCCGAACGAGCCCTGGCGCGCGGACCATACGTGGGACCCCGCCGGCGCCTCCTACAGCCCCGGATCCTCGCTGGCCGGGCAGCTCGGCGTGACGGCCTTCATGCCCGCCCTGCTCGCGCCCTTCAACTACTTCACGTTCTACGTGCCGCGGCCGGACATGCCGACCTGGGCCAAGTTCCTCGTGGGGTTCTTCGACCTCATCCTGGTCCTCGTGGTGGTGGGCATCGTCACGACCCTCGTCCAGCAGGCCAAGTACGGCCGCGCGCGGCTCGCCTTCCGGTCGTTCCCGTTCTTCCTGGGCGACACGCTGGCCGCGCGCCTCGGGGGCTCGCGTCCCATCGGCCAGTTCAAGAAGATGACCTTCACGCTGCGCTGCATCGAGGAGCGCACGGAGACGACCCGCAGCGGCGGCAAGACGACCATCCGCACCGTATGCGACCAGCTCTGGGCGGACGAGGTCGTGCTCGAGGGCGGGGTGGTGCGCGAGGGCAACGAGGTGCCGTTGAGCTTCGAGCTGCCGTCGGGCGATTACGGCACCCGCCTGGCCGAGCCCCCCGCGCGCTACTGGGAGATGGCCGTCGTCGCCGACACGCCGGGCCTGGACTTCTCGGCGAAGTTCCTGGTGCCGGTCTATGCGAGCGGAAGGGAAATCCCCGAGCAGGTACTCCCGGGCTAGAGCGCGGTCGAAAAGACATCCCGCGCCGCCGAGATGGTGGCGTCGATGTCCGCCTCCGTGTGGGCCAGCGAGACGAAGGCCGCCTCGAGCTGGGCGGGGGGCAGATAGAAGCCGCGGTCCAGCATGGCGTGGAAGACGCGGCCGAAGGCCGCCGTGTCCGCGGTCTTCGCGCTGGCGTAATCCACGACGGGGCCGGCGCAGAAGAAGACCGTGAACATGGACGCCACGCGGCTCACCACCGCGGGGACTCCCGCGGCCGCCGCCGCCCGCTCCAGCCCGCCGCACAGCCGGGTGGTCAGCGCCTCGAGGCGCGGATACGTCCCCGGCCGCTCCAGGATGTCGATGGTCGCGGCTCCCGCGGCCATGGCCAGGGGATTGCCGGACAGCGTGCCCGCCTGGTAGACGGGCCCGGAAGGCGCGACATGCTCCATCACGTCGGCCCGGCCGCCGTAGGCACCCACCGGCAGCCCGCCGCCGATGATCTTGCCCAGGCAGGTCAGGTCCGGCCGCACCCCGTAAACGGCCTGCGCGCCTCCCGCCGAGGCCCTGAAGCCCGAGATCACCTCGTCGAACACCAGCACGATGCCGTGCACGGTGCAGCGATCGCGGAGCCCTGCCAGGAACCCGTCGGCGGGCGGCACCACGCCCATGTTGCCGGCAATCGGTTCCACCATG
>DAINRN010000215.1:0-6334 GCA_036741815.1 Acidobacteriota bacterium | reverse complement strand
CCTCGGGCGCGCCCAGGCGACGAGCGACGACGGCCGTGTCATCGGCGGGGGCCATGCCTTCGGCCTCGAAAGCGAGGCAGTCCTCTGGCTGGACAGGCAGCCCTTCTACCTCAAGGAATACCTGCGCGAGCACGGCGTGCCCAACGCTTTTGAGGGCTGGGTGAACACGGGAACGATCGAGGACATCTCCCCGGACGGCCGCGTGCTGGTGGGCTTTGGAGCCGGGCCGCGCGACTTCAAGGGTTACATCGTGATCCTCGACTCGGAGGAGGACTGAAGCGCGAGGCGTAGACTCGGGGGGGTGACCATCCGTCGCGCCCTCCTCGGGCTCGTCCTCCTCGGTGTCGTGGCCCTCGGTCTCGTCGCGCTGGGCCTTTTCCCCCAGGACCCCGTCCGGCGGCTCGTCGAGTCGCGGCTTCGGGCCGCGTTGGGCCCCGGGGCCCGCGTGGGCGCGCTGTCCGTCCTTCCCGGGGGGCTGCGCGCGGACGCGCGCGACGTCGTGTTCGAGGGCGCCGCGTACCGCGTCGAGGTGCGCCGGCTGCGGGTCGCGCTCTCGCCGGGGACCTTCTGGGCGCCCGGTCTCGACATCCGGAGCCTGGAGGTCGAGGGCGCTCGGGTCCTGCTGCGCCCGTCCGCCGAGCCCACCACGAAGGCGGTTCCGGACCTGGGACCGATCCTGGTCCGGGAGATCCGGGTCATGGATACGACGGTCGTCTATCGTGACCCCGCGCTCCAGGGCGACGTCGTGTTGCGCGGCCTCGCCGCCCGCGGAAGCCTCGGAAGCGGCGCGCTCGACCTGGAGCTGGCGGGAGGAACGTGGGAGCGCTCGCAGCCGGTGGCGATCGGTCCCGCGACCGCTCGTCTGCACGTCTCGCCGCTCCTCGACATGCGGCTCGACGCGCTCGACGCGGGCCTGGAGCGCTCCCGGCTGCGGGCCTCCGGATCCGTCGGTCGTGTCTGGTCCCCCGAGCTGGACGTGCGGTTCGAGGGGCAGGTCGATCTGCGGGAGGTGCAAGAACTGGCCGGCATGGCGGACGCGCAGGGAACGGTGCGCGCCGACGGACGCGTGAGCGGTCCCCTGGCGGCCCTGCGGGCCGACGCGCGCCTGGCCACGGACGGTGTCCAGGCCGCGGGCTGGGCGGTCGAGGGCGGCACCGGCCGTCTCGTCCACGACGGGCGCGAGACGCTCGCCACCCTCGACCTCGCGCTACTGGGCGGGCGCGGCCACGCCGAGGCACGTCTGGCGGGATCCTCGATCAGCGGCCGGCTCCAGGCGCGGGCACTCGATCTCGTGCGCGTCCAGCGCCAGGCCGCGCTCGCGGACTCCGGTCTGACCGGCCGCGCCGACGGTGACGTGTCCTTCGACGGTGAGCTGCCCATCGGCGGCCGGACGGACGGATCGCTGCGCGTCGAGGCGGCCGTACGCGGCGCCGGGTCCCTGAAGGACGGCCGGCCCGTCCGCCTCGAGGCGGAAGGGAACGGTCCGGTCCGCCTGGGCGGCGCCGGTCCGCGAATCGACATCACCTGGACCGCGAAGGTGGACAGCGACGGAGCGACCGGGTCCGTCCGTGACGTCCACGTCACTGCCGACGGTACCGCGCGCGGTTCGCTGCCGCCCGCGGTCGAGGGTGGAGTCCAGGGGACGCTCCTGGCCCTCGCCGCCGAGCGGCCCCTCCCGATCGACGTGTCCGGCGCCTTCCGCACCGCCGCGTCCACGACCAGCGTTCGCGTCGAAGCGCGCGGCCTCGGCGATCCCTTGTCGCTCTCCGCCGAACTCCGCGGATCGGTCGCGCGTGCGGTGACGCTGCGGGGTGACGGGATCGACCTCGCCCTGCTCGCGCCGGGCACGACCGGCCGCGCGCGCGTCGAGATGGACGCCTCCGGGCCCCTGGACGCGCTGTCCGGCCGAGGCACGGTGAGCGCCTTTGGGCTGGTGACGCAAGGGATCGACGTGGGCGCCCTGGACCTGGCCATCGAGGCCCGTCGCGGCGTGGCCGACGTGGCCGTCGTCGTGCCCACGCTGGCCCTGACCGGTCAGCTACAGGTACGCCCGGGCCCCCGGGCAAGCGTGCAGGGAACGCTCCACCTGGCCGGCACTCCGCTGGCGCCGTTCGCGCCGCTCGTCCCGGATGCGCAGCCCCTGTCCGGCCAGGTCACCGGCCAGATCGAGCTCCAGGTTCCGCTCGATCACATGGACCGGGCCACCGCCATCGCCCACGTCGAGTCGCTCGCGGCCGAGAGCGGACGGATGTCGGCCACGAGCCGCCGGCCCTTCAGCCTCGAGCTGCGCGAGCGCCGGGTGGCGGTGCGCGACCTGTCCCTCGACGGTCCCGGCGTCACGCTGGAGGCCGAGGGATCGGTGGGCCTGGATGCCGCGACACCGCTTGCCCTCGAAGCGCGCGTGGACGCCGACCTCGCGCGCGTGCCCGTCCCGGAAGGCTGGACCGCCACGGGAACGGCTCGCGCGGACGTGTCCCTGTCCGGCCCGCGCACGCGGCCGCAGGCGCGCGGCGCGGTGGACCTCACGGGCGTGTCGCTCGCGTCGCCGTCGTTCCCCACGCTGACCGTCGACGACGGCCGGCTGGAGCTGCAGGGCGACGCTCTCGCGATCCCCGGCCTCACCGCCCGCGTGGCCGACGGCACGATCGCACTGAGCGGCCGCGTCCCGCTGGCCGCCGTCTACAAGGAGGCGCGCGGCGAGGCCGACCGGCCCGTTCCCGAGGAGCAGGCGGCGCTTCGTCTCGCATGGCAGGGCGTCCAGGCCGCCGCCCTCGTCCGCGCGCTGCGCCCGCAACTCACCGAGTCCGTCGTAGGCGTCCTCCAGGGCGAGGCCGCCATCCGCGGCGGCCTGACCTCCCTGGCGGAGATGCAGGCCGAGATCCAGCTCCCGGGCACGACGGTGACGGTCCAGGAGATTGCCGTGGAGCTGGCGCCGGCGACGATCCAGGTCGCCCGGGGCCGCGTGTCCACGGAATCGCTCACCGTGCGTACCGCCGACGGCTCGCTCGAGGTTCGCGGCCACGCCGACCTCGCCGGCCGCCGAGACCTCGAGGTCCTCGGCAAGGGCGTGCTCGAGCTGCGACCGCTGTCGGCGTTCCTTCCGGAGACCGCCCTCACCGGAACGGCGCAAGTCGACCTGAAGGTCGGCGGGACCCTCGATGCGCCGCTCCCCGAAGGAACGCTCGCGATCCGGGACGGCACCCTGCGCTCCCGGACGCTCCCGCAGGCCCTCACCGGGATCGACGCCCAGGTGGTGCTCGAGGGGACGGCCATCCGGCTCGGGGAGTCCCACGCACGCCTGGGCGGCGGCGACATCGCGTTATCGGGAGGCGCGCGCCTGGCCGGCACGAGGATGGAGGACGTCCGCGTGGTCATCACCGGGCGCGACATCGCGCTCGCGTATCCGGCCGGGATGCGGACACGCCTGGAGGCCGATCTCACGCTCACCGGCGAGACCGGCGCCTTCCTCCTGGCGGGCACGGTGAAGGCGGTCCGCGGCCTGTACGACCTTGACGTCGCCCTGCAGGAGAGCTTCACGGCTCACGTCCCCGAGCCCACCGACTCGCCCCTCCTCCGCGCGGTCGCGCTGGACGTGCGGGTGGAGACGGCCAGCCCCGTCCTGGTGCGCAACAACCTGGCCGAGCTCCAGGCCACCGGACAGCTCGCGGTGCGCGGGGACATGCAGTCCCCCGCCCCCATCGGGACGCTGGAGATCGCCTCCGGCGGCAAGGTCTTCCTCCAGGGGCGCGAGTTCGTGATCCGCAGCGGGCGGCTCGTGTATCGCGGCACCTGGGATCCGGACCTCGCGATCAGCGCCGTCAGCGCGGAGCCGATCCCCGACGCCGACGGGAACCAGATCGAGGTCACCGTCTCGCTCCAGGGGACGCTCGCGCAGCCGGGGATCGCGCTCAGCTCCACGCCCTCGTATTCGCAGCGCGAGCTGGTCAACCTGATCGCGACCGGCGACACGCGGGAGTCCAGCTCGCGGGCCGCCATCGGCGGCCAGGCGGCCACGTTCCTCGTCGCCGGGCGCCTCTCCGGCGGGCTGCGACGCTTCGGCTTCGATGAGGTGACGATACGGCCGGAGCTGGTGGCGCGCGAATCCGGGGCGGAGGCGGGCGCGCGCTTCACGTTCGGCAAGCACCTCACGTCCTGGGCCAACCTCGTGTACTCCCTCAGCCTGCAGGATCCAGAAGGGCGCTTCCTCATGCTCGAGGTGACGCCCGGCTACGGTGTCCGGCTCATGGGCCAGCGCACCGACGACGGCCAGATCGGCTACGGGATCGGCCAGCGCTTCCGGCGGGGTGGCCCGGCCCGGCCGCCGCCGGCGAACGACGAGCGCGTGAGGCTCAGCGAGGTGCGCCTCGACGGCGACCAGCCGGCCGTCCTCGAGGAGCTGCGTCCCGAGCTGGGAGTCGAGGCCGGTGACCGGAAGACGATCTGGGACCTCCAGAGCCGCGCGGATCGCCTCCGGCAGCGCCTGATCGAGCGCGCGTACATCGAGGCCGAGGTGGGAGCGCGCCTGGAGGGCAGTGTGGCCGTGTTCCACGTCCGCAGCGGCCCGCGTTACCAGTGGCGCGTGGAGGGCCTGGCCGATCCACCGGACCTGGAAAAAGAGGTCCGGCGGTCGCTCTTCGAGGAGGACGCGCTCGAGCGAGGGCGGACGCGGCTGCTCGCCGAGCTGCATGGGAAGGGCCACCTGCGCGCCTCCGTGGCCACACGCACCGTCCGCGAGGGTGACCTGCGGACGCTCGTCTTCACCGTCGATCCGGGACCGCCCACTGCGCGCGTCGAGGTGCTCTTCCCGGGCGCGTCGGCCCTCGGCGAGTCGGACCTGCTGGCGTCGGCCGGAGGAGCCGCGCGCCTGCTCGCCGATCCCGAGGCGGCGGCGCGAGACCTCCTGGCCGCCTACCGGAGCCGTTACTACCTTGCGGCGCAGGTGGGAAGCCCGACGGTCGAACAGTCCCCGACCGCCATCGTCATCACGGTGCCCATCCGCGAGGGATCGCCGGCGGGGGTGAGCGCCGTCCGCTTCCCGGGCGCGACGCTGCCGGAAGACGAGCTCCGCCGGGCGGCCGCGCTCAAACCGGGCGTGCCGGTGAACGAGACCGCGCTCGTCGCCGCCACCGAGCGCGTCCGCGCCCACTACTTCGAGCGCGGCTACGCCGCCGTGCGGCTCAACCCGACGCTCCAGCCCCAGGGCGAATCGCTCGACGTGGTCTTCCAGGTGGCGGAGGGCCCGCGCCGGACCGTGGGGCAGGTCGTGGTCCGCGGACTGAGGCGGACGCGGGAGTCGCTGGTCCGGCGGCAGCTCCGCCTTCGTGCCGGCCGCCCCGTGGACCCCCGTGCCCTGGTGGCCATCGAGCGCCGCCTCCTCGACCTGGGCGTCTTCGCGCGCGTCACGGTGGAGGCCTCCGACGAGGAGCCTTCGACCATCACCGTCTCCGTCGAAGAGGGCGACCGCCTGGTGGCCGGATACGATCTCCGCCATGACGACGAGGACGGGAACCTTGCCGAGCTCGACGGCGAGGTGCGGAACCTCCTGGGAGTGGGGCTGGCGCTGGGCGCCCGCTACGGAGTGGGACGCGACGTGCGCGACGCGCGGCTGGCGTTCTCCCTGCCCGCCGTCCGGCGCCTCGGCCGCGTGACGGTCTCCGCCTTCCGCCTGGAGGAGGACCTTCCCGCGGACGAAGGCAGCGAGGATGCGGAGCAGAACGTCCGGCGCAGCACCGGCGGGCAGTTCCAGCTCACGCGCCGCCTGCGTCGGTCCTGGGACCTGATGCTGGGCTATCGCTTCAAGCGTGTCGTCGTGCTGCCCCTGTTCCCGGATCCGCTGGACATCGCCGCCGTGGATGTGTCCTTGCTGCGGGACACGCGCGACAGCACGCTCGACGCCCGGCGCGGGCGGTTCTGGAGCGTGAGCCTCGAATACTCGCCGGCGAGCCTGGGCTCGGACTTCACCTTCGTGAAGGGGTTCGGTCAGGTCTTCGCCATGCAGCGGATGAGCACGTCGCTCACCTGGGCGCAGGGGCTACGCCTGGGCCTGGGCCACGGCTTCGGCGGGCAGCGCCTCATATCGAGCGAGCGCTTCTTCGCCGGTGGCGGGAACACCATTCGCGGTTTCGCGACCGACGAGGTCGGCCCCCGCGACGTCTTCGGCGATCCCGTGGGCGGCCAGGCCGTGCTGGTGCTCAACGAGGAGCTGCGGTACCACCACCCGTCCGGGCTGGGTGGCGCCGTCTTCTACGACGGCGGGAACGTCTTCCGTGACGTGTCCGACCTGAGCCTGGATTGGCGCCACGCGCTGGGCGTGGGGCTGCGATGGTCCTCGCCG
>DAINRN010000214.1:5009-6346 GCA_036741815.1 Acidobacteriota bacterium | reverse complement strand
ACGCACGACCATCGGCGACACGCCAGGCGCGAACCAGCCCGCGGCCATGGTCAGCCGCGAGGGCGGGGTGGGGGAGAGGAACGTCCGGCGCACCAGCGAGCCCGCGCCGTCGGCGCCGACGACGACGTCGAACGAGACGACGCGGCCGGCAGCGGTGCGCAGGCCACTGCCGTCGGGATCGACGGCGACCACCCGTTCGGCCACGTGGACCGCGCCGGCCTCCACCGCGCGGCGCAGGAGCCACGCGTCCACGTCGCGGCGCGCGCCCACGGCCACGGGCTGCCCGAGGCCCAGCTCGACGGTGGGGCCCGCGCCGGACTCGAAGCGGCAGGCGTCCACCCAGCGCACCGGCAACGGATCGTCGGGTGCTTTGGGCAGCAGGGCCAGGGCCTTGCCCGTCAGGCCGCCGCCGCATGGCTTCTCGCGCGGGTGCGAGGCGTCGAAGACCGTGACCGCCGCGCCGTCCTTGGCCAGGTGGTACGCGAGGAGCGCGCCGGCGGGGCCGGCGCCGACGACCACGACCCTCACGGCGCCGCGGCGGCCGCGGCCTCGACCACCGCCATCACCTCGTCGGGCGTGGCGGTGGCCGTCCCCAGCTTGCCCACGACCACGCCCGCCGCGTAGTTGGCGAGCATGGCCGCCTCGTGCAGGCGCGCCCCGCCGCAAAGGCCGAGGGCCACGGTGGCGATGACGGTGTCGCCCGCACCCGTCACGTCGAAGACCTCGCGGGCCGCGGTCGGGATGTGCAGTGGACGGGCCCCGCCCTGGAACAGGCTCATGCCTTGCTCGCCGCGGGTCACGAGCGCCGCGCCGCAGCGGAGCTTGCGCAGGATCCGGGCCCCCGCCGCCAGCAGGTCGTCCTCGTTGCGGATGCGTATGCCGGTGGCCTGCTCCGTCTCGAGCTGGTTGGGGGTGATCACGGAGACCCCGCGGTAGAACGGGAAGTGGCGCACCTTGGGGTCCACCAGCACCGGGATCCCGCGGCGGCGCGCCAGCGACACCACCGTCCTCATGAGGCGCTTGGTGACCACGCCCTTCTGGTAATCCGACACGACCAGCGCGCCGCAGGACGGCAGCGCACTGCGGAGGCGGCCGACGAGGCCGTCCTCGAGGTCGGCCGCGATGTCGTCGGAGCGCTCGCGGTCCGCGCGGACGACCTGCTGGTGGTGGGCGACGATCCGGGTCTTGACCGTGGTGGGCCGCGCGCTGTCGGACGAGATCAGGGCGGCCTGCACCCCGGCCTGGCCCAGGGATTCCCGCACGCGCTCCGCGGCCGGGTCGGATCCCACCACGCCGGCCAGCACCGCGCTCCCGCCCAGCGCGCAGACGTTGGCGGC
>DAINRN010000214.1:1340-4999 GCA_036741815.1 Acidobacteriota bacterium | reverse complement strand
GCCGCCCAGGTGATACGACTGCCGGGTGACCTCGACCACCGGGACGGGGGCCTCCGGCGAGATCCGGGCCACCGTGCCCCACAGGAACTCGTCCAGCATCACGTCGCCCAGGACGATCACACGGCGCCCCCGCATCTTCTTGAAGAGGGCGCGCGCGCGGGTGGGGGAGAGCCCCGAAGAGGTCTTCATGCGGGGCGATGCAGCTCGGCGGAGACGGCCAGGGAACGAGTCATGCGGAACCTCTGGGAGGTCACGATCGTACCGCAAGATGGGACGCCGGACGTTTGCGGGCCGTGGGCTGCTGGTTAGAATGGGCGGCTATGGTCAAGGTCGGCGGCAACGGTCAATCGGGCACGCTCATCGCGGTGCGAAACCTCGCCAAGACCTACCGGCGTGGGACCGAGGAGCTGAACGTCCTGCAGGGCGTGAACCTCGACATCGACAAGGGCGATTTCGTGGCCTTCATGGGGCCCAGCGGGTCGGGCAAGACCACGCTGCTGAACCTCATCGGCGGCCTGGACGTGCCCTCGGCGGGGACCGTCACCGTGGCCGGCGACGAGATCAGCCACCTCTCGGGCGCCCGGCTGACCAGGTGGCGGGCGCGGCACGTGGGCTTCGTCTTCCAGATGTACAACCTGCTGCCCGTGCTCTCCGCCTTCCGCAACGTGGAGCTGCCGCTGCTGCTCACGCCGCTCTCCAAGGCCGAGCGCAAGAAGCACGTGGAGACCGCGCTGTCGCTCGTGGGCCTGGCCGACCGCGGGACGCACAAACCGCGCGAGCTGTCCGGCGGGCAGCAGCAGCGCGTGGCCATCGCCCGCGCCATCGTGGCCGACGCGACGTTTCTCCTCTGCGACGAGCCGACGGGGGACCTGGACCGCAAGAGCGCGGACGAGATCCTCGACCTCCTGGAGAAGCTGGTGGACCAGCACGGCAAGACCATCCTCATGGTCACCCACGACCCGCGGGCCGCGGAGAGGGCGCACGCCACGCTCCACCTCGACAAGGGCGTCCTCTCGCAGTAGGGCGACCGCGATGAAGTTCTGGCCGCTGCTGCTCGCCTACCTCCTGCGCCGGAAGACCCGCACCATCCTCACCGTGGGGTCGTTCGCGGTCTCGCTGTTCCTCTTCTGCCTGCTCGTCACCATCCGGGCCGGCTTCCAGCAGGGCGTGCAGGCCGCGGGCGCGGACCGCCTGGTGGTGATCAACAAGGTGTCGCTCATTCAGCCGCTGCCGCTCGCCTACCGGGACCGCATCCTCAAGGTGCCGGGGATCAAGGAAGCCACCTGGGCGAACTGGTTCGGCGGCGTATACCAGGACGAGAGGAACTTCTTCGCGCAGTTCGCCATCGACCACAACACCTACCGGCAGATGTTCCCCGAGTTCGTCGTCCCCGACGACCAGTGGACGGCCTTCCAGGCCGACAAGCAGGGCGCCATCGCCGGCGAGTCCCTGGCCAAGCGCTTCGGCTGGAAGGTCGGCGACCGCATCCCCATCAAGGGCGCGATCTTCCCGGGCAACTGGGAGTTCAACCTGGTCGGCGTCTACAAGGGCAAGCGGCCCAACGACGACCTCACGCAGTTCTGGTTCCGCTGGGACTACCTGACGGACAAGGGGCCGGAGTGGGCCAAGGGCTTCGTGGGCTGGTACACCGTCCGCGTGGAACGGGGGGCGGACGCCGTGGCCATCACGAAGGACATCGACTCCCGCTTCGCCAATTCCCCCTGGGAGACGCGCACCCAGAGCGAGCAGGCCTTCATGGCCTCCTTTGTGGAGCAGATGGGCAACATCGGGTTCCTCATAACGGTCATCGGGAGCGTGGTCTTCTTCACGCTGCTGCTGGTGGCGGGCAACACCATGGCCATGTCCGTGCGCGAGAGGACCGGCGAGCTGGCCGTGCTCAAGACAGTGGGCTTCACCGACCGCGCGGTGTTGGTGCTCGTGCTGGTGGAGGTAACGTTCATCGCGATGCTGGGAGGCGGGCTGGGCATCCTCCTGGCCAAGGCCTTCACCCTGCGCGGAGACCCCACGAACGGGATGTTCGCGACCTTCTACCTGGCCCCGTCGGCCATGGCCATGGGGGCCGCGCTCACGCTCCTCGTCGGCCTCCTGGCGGGGCTCATCCCCGCCACCACCGCCATGCGCCTGCAGGTCGTGCAGGCGCTGCGCAGGCTCTGATGGCCCTGCCCCTCGTCTACAACCTGGAGAGCGTGCGCGCGCGCTGGCGCACGACCATCGTGGCCGTCCTCGGCATCGCGGGCACGGTGGGCGTGTTCGTGGCCATGCTGGCCCTGGCCAAGGGCTTCCAGGCCGCCCTCGTGACCTCGGGCGATCCCGACAACGCCTTCATCCGGCGGGCGGGCGCCACCTCCGAGCTGGACAGCGCAATCACGCTCGACCAGCTGCGGCCGCTCGAGGACGCGCCCGAGGTCAAGCGCGCGCCGGACGGGGGCGCGCTGGCGAGCCCCGAGGTCGTCGTGATCGCCGCCCTGCCCTTGAAGAAGACGGGCACCGACGCCAACGCGCAGGTGCGGGGCGTGACCCCGCGCGCCCTCGAGGTCCATGAGGCGGTCAAGGTGACGGAGGGCCGGTTCTTCCAGAAGGGCCTTCAGGAGATGGTGGTGGGCCGCAACGCGTTGCGATCCTATGTCGGCGTCGCGCCGGGCGACTCGCTGAGGCTCGGGGGCACCAGCTGGAAGATCGTCGGGGTCATGGACTCGAACGGCAGCGCGTTCGACTCCGAGATCTGGTGCGACGCCGACCTGCTCAACTCCACCTTCCAGCGGCCCGCCGGCGTCTACCAGTCGGTGACGCTCCGGCTGACGTCGCGCGACGCCCTCTCCGCCCTGGCCGCGCGCGTGGCCGCGGACCCGCGCCTGCGCGTGCAGGTCGAGCGCGAGACGGACTACTACGCGAAGGCCTCACGCATGATGACGAACATGATCCTGGGCCTGGGCTCCATGGTGGCCCTGGTGATGGGCGTGGGCGCCGTCTTCGCCGCCCTCAACACCATGTACTCGGCGGTGGCGGAGCGGACCCGGGAGATCGCCACCATCCGCGCCGTCGGCTTCGGGGGCGGCGCCGTGGTCGTCTCCTTCGTGCTCGAGGCCCTGTTCGTGTCGCTGGCGGGCGGCCTGGTCGGATGCCTGGCGGTCCTGCCCCTGAACGGGCTCACGACCTCGACCATGAACTTCCAGACCTTCTCCCATCTGGCCTTCGCCTTCCAGGTGACGCCGCTGCTTCTCGGCTTGGGGCTGGCCTTCGCGCTGCTCATGGGCGTGGCCGGCGGCGTGCCCCCCGCGGTGAGGGCGGCCCGCCTGCCCGTCACCGCCGCCTTGCGGGACCTGTAGCTACACGCTCAGGCCGTGCGGCCCAGCGTCTCCATCAGCAGCTGCACGAAGAGCCTCTCGTCGGCCCCGAGGGCCACGCGCGCGTTGGGCTTCGCGTTACTCCGGGTCCGCCGGTCCACGACGGTCCGGCCCACCGTCAGCGCGCCCTCGGTCTCCACGTCGACGTAGGCGGGCACCGCCTCTATCACGGCGGGGCTCACGATCGAGGCGACGGCCAGGGCGTCGTGGACGGGGGCCGCCGCGCGCGCCTGACGGTCGTACTCCATGTAGCCCTGTATGCGGCGCTCGACGAAGGTGGCCGCGGCCGTGCCG
>DAINRN010000214.1:0-1330 GCA_036741815.1 Acidobacteriota bacterium | reverse complement strand
AGCCTCGTGACGTCCTCGCGTGACACCTGCGCCTTGTGGGTGGCGTCGAGCGGCACCATGGTGAGCTTGGCGACCCCGCTGCGGAACACCACCTGGGCCGCCTCCGGGTCCGCCCACACGTTGAATTCGGCCGATGCCGTCACGTTCCCCATGTCGTGCGCGCCGCCCATCAGGACGATCTCGGGGATGTTCTGGACGATCCGCGGCGCCCGCTTCAGAGCCATGGCCACGTTGGAGAGCGGACCCACCGGGACCAGGATGATATGCCGCCCCTCCTCCCGCGAGTAGGTCGCGATCAGGAAGTCCACGGCGTCGGTCTCCTGCAAGCGCGACCGTGACGGCGGCAGGTCGAGGTACTGCCCGTGGAAGGCGCTCCCGCCGGAACGCGGCTCCGGGAAGTCGGAGCGGACGATCGGCGACCCCATCCCGCGGTACACCGGGATCTTCACGCCGATGTGGTCGAACACCCGCAGTGTGTTCTCGGTGGTGAACTCGATCCCGACGTTGCCGTTGACGGTCGTCGCGGCCACCAGCTCGAGGTCCGGGTGCAGCGCTCCGAACATCAGCGCCACCGCGTCGTCCGTTCCCGTGTCGACGTCGAGGATGATCTTCTGCCGAGGGCGGGCCGCCGGGGCCGCGGGCGCCAGCGGATCGCCCTGGGCGCGGCGCGCGGCCCAGCCGGCCATCCCGGCCACGCCGGCCGCCCTCAAGAAGTCGCGACGCGTCCGAGTGGCGCTATCCATCGTCGACCCTCCCGTTTGAACGCGCTCCTGCGGGTCCGCCCGGCCCAATCCTGGACCAAGCAGCGCCCCTGTCAAGACGCGAGCCGCCGTTGATCGCCCGCGCCCATCGATCGGATACAATGCGCCACCCCGTGATCGGCCAGACGGTCTCCCACTACCGCATCATCGAGAAGCTCGGGGGCGGAGGCATGGGAGTCGTCTACAAGGCCGAGGACACGCGGCTCGGGCGCAGCGTCGCGTTGAAGTTCCTGCCGCCGGAGACGTCCGAGGATCCCGGCGCGGTCGAGCGTTTCCAGCGGGAAGCCCGGGCCGCCTCCGCCCTGGACCATCCGAACATCTGCGTCATCCACGACATCGACGCGCACGAAGGCCGGCACTTCATCGTCATGGAGCTGCTGGAGGGCAGGACGCTCAAGCACCTCATCGATGGTCAGCCCATCGAGACCGAGGCCATCCTGGACCAGGCCATCCAGATCGCCGATGCCCTCGATACGGCCCACGCCAAGGGAATCCTCCACCGCGACATCAAGCCCGCAAACATCTTCGTGACCCGCCGCGGCCAGGCGAAGATTCTCGACTTTGGTCTC
>DAINRN010000213.1:0-6354 GCA_036741815.1 Acidobacteriota bacterium | reverse complement strand
AGCCGCTGGGGCAGCATGGCCTAATGCCCCCCCAGGATGGCGTCGCACAGCCGCGCCACCTGGACCATCTCCCGCACGTCGTGGACGCGGACCAGGTGGGCGCCGGCCAGCACGCTCGCGGCCACGGCAGCGGCGGTGCCCATGAGCCTCTCGCCCACAGGCAGGTCCTCGCCGCCCGGGCCGGACAGCGCCCGGCCGATGAACCGCTTGCGCGAGGGGCCGACGAGCAGGGGCCGGTCGAGGTCGGCCAGCTCGCCCAGCCGACGCAGGACCTCGAGGCTGTGGCCCGCGGACTTGGCAAACCCAAGGCCGGGATCGACGATGATCTGGCCGGGGTCGATCCCGGCCTCCCTGGCTTCCTCCAGCCGGTCTCGGAGCTCGTCCCGGACTTCCGTCACCACGTCCTCATAGCGCTGCTCTCGATGCATCCCCGCGAAGTCCCCTCGGAGGTGCATCACGACGGCGGGGACGCCCCGCTCCGCCACCAGCGGAGCCATGGCCGCGTCGAAGCGGAAGCCGCTCACGTCGTTGACGATGTCGGCCCCGGCGTCGAGGGCGGCGCGCGCCACCTCTGCCTTGGTGGTGTCCACGGAGAGCGGGCCCGCCCCACGGTCGCGCAGGCCGCGGATGACGGGCACCACGCGCCGGCACTCCTCGGCCTCGCCCACCGCCGCCGTGCCTCCCGGACGGGTGGACTCGCCGCCCACGTCCACCACGTCGGCCCCCGCCTCGAACAGGGCGAGGCCGTGGTCCACCGCGGCCGCGGCGTCCTGGAAGCGGCCGCCGTCGGAGAACGAGTCCGGGGTCACGTTCAGGACGCCCATGACCCACGTGCGCTCCCCGAGGACCGCCTCCTCGCCGCGCAGGCGGATCGGATAGACCCGCCGCCTGGGCGGCGCGTGCGGTACCTGCCGTTCCTGCGCGCGCGGCTCGATGGTCGCCCCCCTTCCCGAAGCTCCGCGGCGCGACGCGCGCGCCGCCTCGAGGGGCGCTCTGCGCGCCCCTACGAAGTGGGCTTCGGCGCCATGGGCGGGAATATCCCGCCGGCCCTCTCCCCGTCCACCTTCCCCTCGCGCGCCGCGGCGGGGGCCGGCGTCGCGGGTCTCGGGATCCGGATGTCCATGGGCCGTCCCTCGACGATCTGCGTGAGCTGCTCGGCGTCCAGGACCTCGTGCTCCAGAAGCGCCTCCGCGATGCGGACGAGGGCGTCGCGCCTCTCGCTGAGGGTCTTCGCGGCCCGCGTGTACTGCTCGCTCACGATCCTCTTGATCTCGGCGTCGATCTTGAGCGCGGTGGCCTCGCTGTAGTCCTGGTGCCGGTTGAACTCCTTGCCCAGGAAGATCTGCTCTTCCTTCTTTCCGTAGGTGAGCGGGCCCAGGGCCTCGCTCATGCCCCACTCGCAGACCATCTTGCGGGCCATCTCCGTGGCCTGCTCGATGTCGTTCTGGGCTCCGGTCGAGATCTGGCCGAAGGTCACGTCCTCGGCGATGCGCCCGCCCATGCACACCGCGATGCGCGACTCGAGCTGCTCCTTGGTGTAGTTGTGCTTCTCCTCGGTGGGCAGCTGCTGGGTCACGCCCAGGGCCATGCCGCGCGGGATGATCGTGACCTTGTGCAGCGGGTCGGTGTCCGGCAGCAGCGCGGCCAGCAGCGCGTGCCCCGCCTCGTGGTAGGCGGTGACCTTCTTCTCCTCGTCCGTGATGATCATGCTCTTGCGCTCCGCGCCCATCAGGACCTTGTCCTTGCTGGACTCGAAGTCGGCCATCATCACGAACTTCTGGTTGCGGCGCGCGGCCAGGAGCGCCGCCTCGTTCACCAGGTTGGCCAGGTCGGCGCCGCTGAAGCCGGGGGTGGCCCGCGCCAGCACCTGGATGTCCACGTCCTCGTGGAGCGGGATCTTGCGGGTGTGCACCTGGAGGATGCCCTCGCGCCCGCGCACGTCGGGCCGCGACACCACCACCCGCCGGTCGAAGCGGCCCGGCCGCAGCAGCGCCGGGTCGAGCACGTCGGGCCGGTTGGTGGCCGCGATCAGGATGACGCCGTCGTTGCTCTCGAACCCGTCCATCTCCACCAGGAGCTGGTTGAGCGTCTGCTCGCGCTCGTCGTGGCCGCCGCCCAGGCCGGCGCCGCGGTGACGGCCCACGGCGTCGATCTCGTCGATGAAGATGATGCAGGGGGCGTTCTTCTTGCCCTGCTCGAAGAGGTCGCGCACGCGGCTGGCCCCGACGCCCACGAACATCTCCACGAAGTCGGACCCCGAGATGGAGAAGAAGGGGACGTTGGCCTCGCCCGCGATGGCCCGGGCCAGGAGCGTCTTGCCCGTCCCCGGCGGCCCCATGAGGAGCACGCCCTTGGGGATGCGGCCCCCGAGCTTCTGGAACTTCTGGGGCTCGCGCAGGAACTCGATGATCTCCTGCAGCTCCTCCTTGGCCTCGTCCACCCCGGCCACGTCCTTGAACGTGACCTTCTTCTGCTGCGACGCGAGCAGCTTGGCCTTGGACTTGCCGAAGGAGAGGGCCTTGTTGCCCCCGCTCTGCATCTGCCGCATGAAGAAGACCCAGAACCCGATGAGGAGGATGAAGGGCGCCCAGGAGATGAGCATGTTCGCCCAGGCCGGGGTCTGGTCCCGTTCGATGGTCACCGCGACCTTCTTGGCCAGGAGCGTGTCCACGAACTTGTCGTAGCCCATGGGGGCGTAGGTGCGGAACGGCTCGCGGTCGGATCCGTGGCCCTTGATCTCGTTGCCGGTGATGGTGACGTCCTGGATGCGGCCCTCCTCCACGCGCGTCATGAACTCGCTGAAGCGCAGCGCGGTCTCCTTCTTCTGGATCTGGGCGAAGTGCCAGGCCAGGAAGATCACCACCAGGAGCGACATCCACAACATGACGGTCTTGAACGTTGCGTTCACTGTTCAGGTCCTCCGGGACGCGAGATCGTGATCTTGCGCCCTTCGGCCGGTCCCACCGGCCGGGGAATGGTTCCGAGGAACGGCAGCCCGCGGTAGTGCTCCGCGTGGTCGAGGCCGTAGCCCACGATGAAGCGGTCGTCTCTCATCGGCTCGCGCGAGGTGTAGACGGCCCAGTCCGGGCGCACGTCCACCTTGCGTTCGCCGGGCTTGTCGATGAGCACGCAGACCCTCAGGCTCTGGGGCCGGTGCTCGCGGATGTGGTCCAGCAGGAAGTTCAGGGTGATCCCGGTGTCCACGACGCCCTCCAGCAGCAGCACGTCGCGGCCCGCGTACGGGATCTCGGTCGAGTACACGATGTCGGTGCGCAGGGTGTTCGCCCCGGGCTGCTCGCGCAGGGAGGAGGCCTGGAGGAAATGGCAGGTCATGTCCAGGGGCACGGCGCGGATCAGGTCGCCCATGAAGACCAGGCAGCTCTTCATGAGGCCGACCACGCAGATCTCCCGGCCCGCGAAGGCGCGCGCCACCTCGCCGCCGATCTCGGCCACGCGCCTCGCGATGTCCTGCTGGCTGACGAGCACCTCGGCCTCCGGCATCGCCGCCGCCGTCATCGGCGCGTCTCCAGGCGCACGCGCACGTAGCGCCGCGCGCCGAGGTCCTCCTCCAGCTCCTGGCCCGGGACCCAGAGCACGCGGCTGCCGGCGGCAAGCAGGGGCAGGCCCGCGCGCTCGTCTGCGGGGACGCGCCGCTCCATCAGGAACTTCTTGAGGCTCATGTCGCGGCCCTTGGCCCGGACGCGGTCGCCGGGGCGCCGCGTGCGGACCGTGAGCGGCCCGTCGGGCGCGGCCACCACCGCCGATACTCCGTTCGACGCGGCCGGCCCCGGCGCGGTCTGCGCCAGGAGGGCCAGGCTGCGGCCGGGCAGGTCCACGCGGCCGGGGACGGGCACGTCCACGGCGAAGGCCGCCGACGGCGGGCGGCGCGGTCCGATGCGCACCTCCGCGAACGCGACCACGGCCTCGCGGCCGCCCGGCACCGGCAGCCGCTTGCCGGAAGGCTTGGGGGCAAGGGCCAGGGCCAGGATACGGTCCACATGCGTCAGGCCGACGCCGCGAAGGCCCCCCGTCCGCTGCAAGGCGGACCGCACGGCGGCGCGGGCCACGGCGCGGGAGACGGAACCGAGGGCCGCGCGATCGAGGACGATCGCCTCGCCGTCGGGCCGTCCGGCGCACTCCACGAACGAATCCCCCTCCGCGGCCAGGACCCCCGCCTCGTCCGCCAGGACGGAGGCGGCCCGCGCCAGGGCCTGGCGGACCCGGGGGTTGAGCCGGCGCTCCAGGTACGGCAGGAGCTCGTGCCGCGTCCGGTTCCGCAGGAAGGCCGGATCGGCGTTCGTCTCGTCCTCGCGCCACTCCAGTCCCCTCGCCTTCAGGTGGGCCAGGACGTCCCGGCGGGTGGCTTCGAGCATCGGCCGGACGATGTCCCCCGCCACCGGCCGCATTGTGGCGAGCCCTGCGCTGCCCGCCCCGCGCAGCAGCCGGAGCAGGAAGGTCTCGGCCTGGTCGTCGAGGGTGTGGGCCACCGCGATGACCGCGGCGCCCTGCTCGCGCCGCACGTCGCGCAGGAACGCGTACCGCTCGGCGCGGGCCGCCTCTTCCGTACCGCCCTTGTCCCGCCGGGCCCGCGCCCTGACGTCCGCCCGGCCCGCTCGCAGCGACACGCCCAGACGGTCGCACAGCTGCGCGCAGAAGGCCGCATCTGCTGCGGAGGCGGCGCGCAGGCCGTGGTCCAGGTGGGCGGCCACGACGCGGAAGCCGTACCGTGCGGCGAGGGTCGTCAGGACGTCGAGGAGGGCCACCGAATCCGCGCCGCCCGACAGTCCGACCACGACCGTCTCGCCGGCGCGCGGCCGCCCCGCCGCCGCCACGGCCTTTTCCACGGCGATCGTCAACGCCGTCCGTCTCACGCCGATGCGCCTCCAGGGGAGTTGGTGGCGGTGCAGGGACTTGAACCCCGGACACCGCGGATATGAGCCGCGTGCTCTAACCAGCTGAGCTACACCGCCATCGTTCGATGCCTCGGCCCCGCTCCCACGCGACGAAACGCCTCCCCTCGCGGGGCAAGGCCGTGCCCGCGAACAGTTTACTACGGAGTCCGTCCCGGGGCCGCATGCTATACTCGCGCGTGCCTGCGAGTTGCGTGGTTTGCCAGGGCAGCGATCAGGACACCCGCCTCAACAAGTGCCCGATATGTTTCCGGTGGGTCTGCGACAACTGCGCGGTGCGGAACTTCGGCCGCATGTTTTGCGTGAAGACGTGCTCCGACCTGTTCTTCTTCGGGGATGACGACGAGTAGGTGAGCTTCCCCACGGAAAGGCCGCGGCGCTTGCGGAGGACCCCGCGCCTGCGCGCCCTCGTCCGCGAGACCCGCGTGACTCCCGACCGCCTGGTCTACCCCCTCTTCGTGGTGCCCGGGGACGGCGCGCGGCGCGAGATCCCCTCCCTGCCGGGCTGCTTCCACCTGTCGGCGGAGGAGGCCGCGCGCGAGGCCCGCGAGGTCGAGTCCCTGGGGATCGCGGGGGTCATCCTCTTCGGTCTGCCCCGCGCCAAGGACCCCGTGGGCAGCGAGGGATCGGCCGAGGACGGCGTCGTGCAGAAGGCCGTGCGCGCGATCCGGTCGGAGTGCCGGGAGCTGCTCGTCATGACCGACGTGTGCCTGTGCGAGTACACCTCCCACGGCCACTGCGGCGTGGTGGACGGCGGCGAGGTCCAGAACGACCCGACCCTCGAGCTGCTGGCCCGCATGGCGGTTTCCCACGCCCGGGCCGGCGCCCACGTGGTGGCCCCGTCCGACATGATGGACGGCCGGGTGGGCGCGATCCGCAAGGCGCTCGACGCCTCCGGCTTCACCGACATCCCGATCCTGTCCTACGCGGCCAAGTACGCCTCGGCCTTCTACGGCCCCTTCCGCGAGGCGGCCGACTCCGCCCCGCAGTTCGGCGACCGGCGGGGCTACCAGATGGACCCCCCGAACGTCCGGGAGGCCGTGCGCGAGGCGCGGCTCGACGTCGAGGAGGGGGCGGACATCGTGATGGTGAAGCCCGCGCTGCCCTACCTGGACGTGGTCCGCGCCGTGCGCGAGTCGTGCGACGTGCCCGTGGCGGCCTACAACGTTTCGGGGGAGTACGCGATGGTCAAGGCCGCCGCGCAGAAGGGCTGGATCGACGAGGCGCGCGTGGTCCAGGAGACCCTGGTCTCGATCTCCCGGGCGGGGGCGGACGTGATCCTGACCTATCACGCGAAGGACTTCGCCCGCCGGAGCAGCTGACCGGAGCGGGGCTCGCCCACGAAGATCCCTCCCTCTCCATGACCAGGTCCGAAGACCTATTCGCGCGGGCGCAGCGGGTGATCCCCGGGGGCGTCAACTCCCCCGTGCGCGCCTTCAAGGCC
>DAINRN010000212.1:0-6372 GCA_036741815.1 Acidobacteriota bacterium | reverse complement strand
ACCTGCTCCTCACCGGGCGGCGCGCCTTCGACGCGGACACCGTGCCCACCATCCTGGCACGGGTGGCCCACCGCGACCCTCCCCCGCCGTCGCGCCTCGTCCCCTCCCTCTCGGCGGATCTCGACTACCTGGTGCAGCGCGCCCTTGCCAAGAGCCGCGCCGACCGCTACCCCGACGCCCGCACCTTCGCCGAGGACATCGCCGACGTCCGCGAGGGCCTGCGCCCGCGCCACCGCACGGGATGGAGGGCGCCGTCGCGCCGCGACGGTCCGCTGCATACGGACGTGTTGCCGGAGCTGGACACGATCGACCTCGCCGCGGCGCGAGGGACGGCCGTCCAGACGCGACCCGTCCCGCGGCACCACAGTCCGGGGTGGCTGGCCCTCTCCCTCCTGGCCGCGACGGGCGTCTTCGCCGCCTTGCTCCGTCCTCCGGCACCGGCGGGGCCGGATGTGCGTCGTCCTCCAGCGCGGCGTTCGGCTCCGGTCGTCCTGCCTTCGCCCGCCCCTTCCGCCGACCCCTCGCCCGCGGACGCTCCAGGCGCCGCCGCCGTCTCCGGCGCGCACCTGGTCCTCGCGCTCGAGCATCCGTTCAAGCAGGGCACGCTGCGGGTCTGGGTGGACCAGAAGATGGCGATCGAGGAGCCGCTGGAGAGCCGGCCCACGCGCAAGCTCCTGGTCTTCCGCGGCCGCAAGGGCCGCGAGACGGAGGTCCTGAGCGTGCCGCCCGGGCCGCACGTCATCCGCGTCCGCGTGCAGGGCGAGGGGTTCGCGGCCACGCGCACCATTCGCGGGACGTTCAAGGACGGCGAGACGCGGTCGCTCGAGGTGCGGGTCGGGGGCCTGATCGGGAAGACGCTGGAACTGCGGTGGGTGTCGTGAGCGCGCCCGCCGTGGAGATGGTGGACGTGCGCAAGCGCTATCCCTCCGGGGCCGACGCCCTCGCCGGGGTGTCGCTGAGCGTGGACGAGGGCCGGGTGCTGGTCCTCCTCGGCACCAGCGGATCGGGGAAGACCACCGCGCTCAAGACCGTCAACCGCCTGGTGGACCCGGACGCGGGGCGGGTCACGGTCCTGGGGCGTGACGTCCGGGACTGGGACGTCATCGCGCTGCGCCGCGGCATCGGCTACGTCATCCAGGAAGCGGGCCTGCTGCCGCACATGACGGTCGCGCAGAACGTGGCCCTCGTGCCGCGGCTGCTGGGCTGGCCCGAGGACCGGCAGCGGGCGCGCGTCCACGAGCTGCTGACGCTCCTGGGCCTGGAGCCGGACCGGGTGGCGTCGCTTCCGCCCGCCCAGCTCTCGGGCGGGCAGCGGCAGCGCGTGGGCCTCGCGCGGGCCCTGGCCGCGGATCCACCGGTGCTGCTGATGGACGAGCCTTTCGGGGCCCTCGATCCCCTGACCCGGCGGCGCGTGCAGGACGAGTTCCGCGACCTGCAGGGCCGGCTGCGCAAGAGCGTCGTGCTCGTGACCCACGACGTGCCCGAGGCCCTGAGGCTGGCCGACGAGGTCGCCGTGATGGACCGCGGGCGCGTGGTCCAGCGCGGGACGCCGCGCGAGATCCGCGAGGCGCCGCAAGCGGGGTTCGTGCGGGATTTCGTGGCGGCGGCACTCCCGTGAGCCCTCGACCTTGAACCTGCTCCGGTTCTTCGCCGAGCGCCGCGGCGAGATCCTCGCCCTCACCGGCCAGCACGTGGTGCTGGTCCTGGTCTCCACGGGGATCGCCGCCGCCCTGGGCCTGCCCCTGGGGATCGCCATGGCCCGCCGTCCCCGCCTCGCGCGGCCGCTGCTGGGCGTGGCCGGCCTCCTGCAGACCATCCCCAGCCTGGCCCTCTTCGGCTTCCTGATCCCGCTCCCGTTCGTGGGAGGGATCGGGGCGCGCACCGCCATCGTGGCCCTCGTCCTCTACGCGCTCCTCCCGGTCCTCCGCAACACGTACACCGGCATCCTCCAGGTGGATCGCGCGGTGCTCGAGGCCGCCACCGGGATGGGCATGACGCCGTCCGAGCGCCTGCGCCTCGTCGAGCTGCCGCTCGCGCTGCCCGTGATCCTGGCGGGCCTGCGCATCGCGGCCGTGGTCTCGGTCGGCACCGCCACCATCGCCGCCGCGGTGGGGGCCGGCGGCCTGGGCACCTACGTCTTCCGCGGGATCGCCACCCTCGACACCCGGCTCATCCTCGCGGGCGCGATCCCGGCCGCGCTGCTGGCACTGCTGACCGACGGCCTGCTGGGGGCGGTCGAGAAGAGCCGTCGCCCGGCGCGCGCCGCCGCTCTATTGGCCGCGGGCGCGGCGCTGGTAGCGGCCCTCGCCTTCGCGGCCACGGGGCCCACGCGGCAGAAGGCGGTCGTGGTGGGGTCCAAGAACTTCACCGAGCAGGTCGTGCTCGGCGAGATCCTGGCGGCCCACCTCGAGGACCGCGGCTTCCGCGTGGACCGCCGGCTGAACCTGGGCGGGACGAACGTGTGCCACGAGGCCGTCACCACCGGCCAGCTCGACGTCTACGTCGAGTACACGGGCACCGCCCTCACCGACATACTGAAGCGGCCGGTGAACAGCGATCCCGCCGTCGTCCTGCGGGAGGTGCAGGCGGCCTACGGGCCGCTCGGCCTGCGCGTCGGCGCTCCGCTGGGCTTCAACAACACCTTCGCCCTCGTCATGCGGCGGCCCGAGGCCGCCCGCCGCGGTATCGCGCGCATCTCCGACCTCGCCCCCTACGCCGCGCAGCTGCGCGTGGGCCTCTTCGGCGAGTTCCTCGAGCGGAAGGACGGGATGCCTGGCCTGCTGCAGACCTACGGCTTCCGGCTCGGCGTCCGGCCGCGGGAGATGGACATGGGCCTCATCTACCCGGCGCTGGCCGCCGGCCAGGTGGACCTCGTGGTCGGCAGCGCCACCGACGGCCTCATCGCGGCGCTGGACCTGGTCGTCCTCGAGGACGACCGCCACTACTTCCCGCCCTACGACGCGGTGCCGGTCATGAACGAGGCGGGGCTGGCGCGCCATCCCGGGCTCCTGGCCGCGCTCGATTCATTGGCCGGCCGGATCGACGAGGCCTCGATGCGCCGGCTCAACTACGCGGTGGACGGCGAGCACCGCTCGCCGTCCGACGTCGCCCGGGAATTCCTGGCCGGTCTTCGAACCTCAGCGCGGCAATAGCGCCACGATCCGCACGGGTCCCCCCGATCCCCCGCCGATCTTCATGGGCAGGGCGATGACCCAGGCCCCGTCCTCGGGCAACGTGCCCAGATCGGCGACGTTCTCCAGGCCCGCCACGTTGGCGGCGGCCGCGATCTGGTGGACCAGGAAATCCTTCGACGGGCCATGGTCGATGCTGGCGGTGTCCACGCCCAGCGCGCCCACGCGGCGGTCCTCGACCAGCAACCGGGCGGACTCCGGGCCGTAGGACGGGAAGTGCAACCGCGAGGCGTCGCCGGGCGTGTCGTCGCCGAGGTAGCGCTTCGCGTCCGGCCATCGCGCGGCCCAGCCCGTGCGCAGCAGGACGATGGCCGCCTCGGGGATCCGCCCGTGGCGCGCCTCCCACGCCCGCACGTCGTCGCCTGTGAGGCGGTAGTCGGGGTCGGCGGCGGCCGGCCGCGTCACGTCCAGGACCACGGCGGGCGCGATGAGACGCTCCACCGGCAACTCGTCCACCGCCTGGCGGCCTTCCGCGAAGTGCACGGGCGCGTCCAGGTGCGTGCCGCCGTGCTCCGGCGCGCAGAAGGAGTAGGCGGAGTAGAAGAAGCCCGACGGCGTCCGGCCGTTGTGGACGGTCGTGAGCTGGAAGCGCGAGGTGGCGGTGGGCCAGTAGAGCGTCCGCTCGTCGAAGCGGTGGCTGAGGTCCACCAGGCGGGCCTGATCGAGGGCGGGCGGCCGGCGCGGCCCCGGAGCGGCGGCCACGGCCGCCGCCGCGATCACGAGCAGGACGGGCAGGAGTCGGACGGACAGGCGGTTCGGCATGCGTACCTCCGCCCGGGAAGGTACAACGGTTCGGGCGGCGGGTCAGTGGGCGGGCCGGGCCTCGACGGCAACCCGATCGAACCGGGCAGATCCCCTGGTCAAACGGCCCAGGACCGCGTAACGGTGCTTGTCGTCGGTATCGACGGTCAGGTCTTCCACCTTCGAGCCGGGGTCCGCGATGGCGAGGGTCCGCGTCTGGACGCACCTGACGTCGTCGGGCTGGAGCGTGGAGGCGCGGTGCACGAGCAGATCGAGCGTGGCCCCCTCGCCCTCCGCCTCCGCCACCCCGACGGACACCCGAAACGTCCGCGGGACGGACCCGAACCATTCGTAATCGGTGTGGAAGACCGTCTCGCCCTGGCGCGCGGCGGAAAGGTCCGCCTTGCCGCCGAAGGAGAACGGGTCCAGACCCACCCGAGACTGCTCGATCCAGTCTCGATAAGCCGCGACCCCGTGGCCCAGGAACTCCCTCGACTCTTCCAGGCCCGAAAAACAGATGGGCCCCTTGGGGCGCGCCGCGCTCGCCTTCTTCAGGACCAGGGACACCGAAGTGAAGGGGTGGCGGCCCAGCAGGAGCTGCACGTGCGTGGCCTCGCCCAGCACGCGACGGGCCAGCTGAGCCGGACCGTCGAAGCACAGCCGGTCGAGGTTCGCAGGCAGCGGGTAGTTGACCCGGTGGTGGGCGATGCGCGCGTCGATCTCCGGGTCCGCGGCGAACGGGCACTCGCTGATCAAGTCCCGGAGATAGCCCGGCGAGAAATAGTAGTTGTGGGCGTGCTCGATGGTCTCCGGCCCGTAGTGCAGCTCCGTGGTCAGCGCGTACACACCGCCGGGCTTCAGGACCCGGTGCGCCTCGGAGAGGTGCTTCAGGAAGTCCTCGCGGCCGCCGATGTGCTCGATGGCGCAGGAGGAGTAGCAGAAGTCGAACGCCTCGTCCTCGAAGTCCAGCGAGCGCATGTCCATGCGCAGGCCCTGGAGCTTCGCGTCGTCCACGGGGAACGGCTTGTCCTCCTTGATGTAGCGGTCCGGGTCGTCGGTGCGGGCCTTGTCCCACTCCGTCTGCGTGTCGTAGAGGTCGGTGGCCACCACCCGGCGGACGTTCCGGGCTACCGCGTAGAGCAGCCGCTCCTTGCCCGCGCCCATGGAGAGGCCCACCGCGTCCGGACGCAGGGCGCCCGCGCGGCGCAGCGCGAGGAGGATCATGGCGAACTCCCACTGCTTGCGGTGGAAGCGCGGCAGCTCGCGCAGGTCGCCGTCGATGACCGCCTCGAGCTCGGGATCGAACCAGTCCGCCCCGTCGCAGACCTTGCTGAGCGCCCTCATCCCGTCACCCGCCCACCTCCGCCAGGCGGCGGTCCCGCAGGGCCAGTACCTCCTCGAACAGGGAGGCGTGCTGGCGCGCTGAGGCCTCCCAGTTGAAGAGCCGCACGCGCCCGTACCCGCGCTCGATCATCCGCTCGCGCAGGCGGGCGTCCGTCATCACCTCGTGGATGGCGGCCGCCATGCCGGAGGTGTCGCGAGGATCGACGTAGCGGGCGGCGTCCCCGCCCACCTCGGGAAGGCTGCCCGTCTCCGAGACCACGACCGGGCAGCCCCGGGCCATGGCCTCGAGCGGCGGCAGCCCGAAGCCCTCGTAGAGCGAGGGGCAGACGAGCACCGAGGCCCGGTCCAGGAGGTCCAGCTTCTCGGCATCGGAGACGTCGCCAACGAAGAGGACGTCGGGATCGCCGCGGCCCCCGGCCGGGAGCGGGGCCTGGCCGCCGGCGAAGACGAGCTTGACCGGCAGTTGGCGGCGCAGGAGCCGGTGCGCGGCCAGCAGGGTGCCGATGTTCTTGATCGGGTTCGGCCTTCCCACGCAGAGGATGAAGGGCTCGCGGGGCGCGGTCGGGGCGGAGGGCGGAGCGACGGGGACGGAAACGCCGTGGCGGATGACGCGTATCTTCCCGGGCTCGAGCCCGTAGTGCTCCTGGAGATGCGCCTTCGTGGCCTCGGAGGGCGTGATCACGGCCGAGGCGGCGCGCAGCGCGGGCCCCAGGACGTGGCGGTAGAAGTGGCGCTGCCGCGGGTGGTACTTCTCGAAGAGGAGCGGGATCACGTCGTGGACGGTCACGATCCCCGCGGGGCCCAGCAGTGGCGCCTCGATCTGGCTGGTCCCGAAGACCAGCCGGCGCCCGGCCCGCAGCGCGCGCTGGGTCGCGTAGAGCCAGCGCAGCATGTGGCCGCGCGTCCCGTGATCCGGCGAGATCGCGGCCGGCGCGTAGTGGACGGTCACGTGCGTGGGGAACGAGGTGTCCGCGAAGTGCGCCCGCGCGTCCTGGTTCAGGAGGACCCGGAAGTGGAGCGGCGTGTCCACCCTGGCCAGGGCCTTGACGAGCAGGACGCCGTAGACGCCGATGCCTCCCAGCACGCGCCCGATGCT
>DAINRN010000211.1:0-6374 GCA_036741815.1 Acidobacteriota bacterium | reverse complement strand
GACATCTTCCGGGCCGGGGCGAACGGCACCATCTACTATCTCGTGGCGGGCCGCTGGTTCCATGCGCCGGACTTCACGGGCGCATGGACGTTCGCGACCCCCAGCCTCCCGGCCGACTTCCAGAAGATCCCCCTCGAGCATCCCCGCTCGCGGGTGCTGGCGTCCGTGCCGGGCACCCAGCAGGCGGCGGAGGCGGTGCTGCTCGCACAGCTCCCGCAGACCGCCCGCGTGAACAAGAAGCAGGCCAAGGCGCCCGAGGTGCAGTACCAGGGCGACCCGAAGTTCGAGAAGGTCGAGAAGACCAAGGTCGAGCGCGCGGTCAACACCGACAAGAGCATCATCAAGGTCGGCGACATGTACTACATGTGCTTCGAGGGCGTCTGGTTCATGGGCAGCAGCCCGACCGGCCCCTGGACGGTGGCGAGCAAGGTCCCGGGCGAGATCTACGAGATCCCGATCAGCTCGCCCGCCCACAACGTCACGTACGTGACCGTCGAGGACGACGACGACGAATGGGCCACCTTCGCGACCGCGGCGATGTACACCGGGGTCATGGTCGCGTGGGGCTGCGCGGTCTGGGGCAGCGGCTGGTACTACCCGCCGTACTACGGCGGCTTCTACGGCGGCTATCCGATGTACCGCGGCTACTACCCGACCTACGGCTACGGCGCTTCGTACAACCCCTGGACGGGCGCGTACAGCCGCGGCGCGGTGGCCTACGGCCCCTACGGCGGGGCCGGCGTCGGCGCGCGGTACAACCCGAGGACCGGGACGTATTCGCGGGGGGCCGCCGCCTACGGACCCTACGGCTCGCGCTCCGCGGGCCAGGCCTACAACCCGCGCACCGGCGCGTACGGCCAGACGCGCCAGGGCTCGAACGTCTACGGAAGCTGGGGCAGCACGCAGGTGCAGCGCGGCGATCAGTGGGCCTCCACCTCGCGGACGACGAACCGCGCGACGGGGACCACCACGCGGACGACCCAGGGGAGCGGCGGCGGCGAGGCCGTCACCCGGAGAGGGCCGGGCGGGAGCTCCACCGTCGCGCGGACCGGCAGCGGCGACGTCTACGCCGGCCGCGACGGCAACGTCTACCGCAACCAGGGCGGGAGCTGGCAGAAGTACGAGAACGGGAATTGGGGATCGATGGACCGCCCGGCCACCACCCCTTCGAGCACGACGCGCGACCGCACGGCCGGCACCGCGTCCACCACGGACCAGCTCAACCGCGACCGCGCGGCGCGCACGGAGGGCTCGCAGCGCACCCGCGACTACGGCAGCTACAGCAGCGGGCGCAGCAGCGGCAGCTCCTACCGGTCCAGCGGCGGCGGCGGTTCCCGCGGCGGCGGCGGCGGCCGGGGCGGCGGAGGGCGACGGCGTTGAACGCCGCGCTGGCCACGTGCCTCTGGCTCGCCACGGCGGGCAGCCCCTCGGCGGGAGCGGCGCAGGAGCCGTCCGCCGAGGCCTGGCGCTCGTTCGAGGGGACGTGGTCGGCCTCCGGCCGTCGCGAGCCGTTGGCGGTCGAGGGCGGGGCCACGGCCGTCGTGGTCGAGGTGTCGGGAGCGATCGTCCTCGCGGGCGGTGAAGGCTTGGGCCGCGGCTTCCGCGGCCAGTTGATCGGCTTCGACGACGGCCAGGGCCTGAGCGTCGGCCGCTCCGTCTGGACGGACGAAAAGGGCGACCGGGTCTTCAGCCGGCTGCAGGGCGAGTCGATGCAGGCGGGCAAGCGCTTCGTGGGCACGATCACCGGCGGCACCGGGCGCTACGCCGGGCTCGCCGGCGAGTACTCCTTCACCTGGCAGTACGTCGTCGCCGCGGAAGACGCGGGACCCGGCGCCATCCAGGGCCGCGCGGTGGGCCTCGTGGGGCGCGTTCGCCGCGCCAGCGCTTCGAGATGACCGCCGCCGCCGGGCGGCGGACGAAGCTCGCCCGCATCGCGAGCCTCGCGCTCCTCGCGGGCCTCTGGGTGTCCCCCGTCCCCCAGGGCCTCGACCCCGCGGCCTGGCGCCTGTTCGCGTTGTTCATCACCGCGATCCTCTCGGTCGTGATCGGGGCCCTGCCCATCCTCACCGCCTCCGTGCTCGCGCTGGCCGCGGCGGTGCTCACCGGCACGCTCGCGCCCGCCAAGGCCTACTCGGGCTTCGCGAACGGCACGATCCTGCTCATCGTGGTGGCCTTCCTCGTGGCGCGCGCGGTGGTGAAGTGCGGCCTCGGCCAGCGCCTCGGCCACGTCGTGGTGAGCCTCTTCGGCCGCTCCACGCTGGGCCTGGGTTACAGCGTGTTCCTCGTGGACGGCGTCATCGCGCCGGCCTTCCCCAGCAGCACGGCCCGCTCCGGCGTCCTCTACCCGCTCGTGCTCTCGGTGGCGGAGGCGGCCGGGGCCCGGCCGGGCGAGGAGGGACGCCAGCGGCTGGGCCGCTTCCTCATGTTCTCGGGCATGGCGAGCCTGAGCCTCTCGTCCGCCCTTTGGCTCACGGCCATGGCCGCCAACCCCCTGGGGGCGGCGATGGCGCGCGGATACGGGCTCACCATCGGATTCGGGAGCTGGCTCGTCGCGTCGTCCGTGCCGACGCTCGTCGCGATGGCGCTGCTGCCGCTCGTGCTCTACAAGGTCCTCTCGCCCGAGGTGAAGGCCACGCCGGAGGCGCCCCTCGCGGCCCGCCGCGCCCTCGAGGCGATGGGGCCGCTCGGCCGCCATGAAAAGATCGTGGCCGCCACCTTCCTCGGCATGGTGGTGCTCTGGGGAGCGGCGGCGACCCTGAAGCTCGACTCCACGGCCGTGGCCTTCCTCGGCCTGGGCACGCTGCTGGCGACCGGTGTCCTGACCCTGGCCGATATCGCGAAGGAGGGCGACGTCCTGGCCACGTTCATCTGGTTCGCCGTGCTCTTCACGCTGAGCGGCCAGCTCAACGAGCTCGGCTTCATGGGCTACCTGGGCGAGCACCTGGCGGGGGCGCTCGCGGGCATGCCGTCGGCGCTGGGCGGCGTGATCCTGGTCGTGGCCTATGTGCTCCTGCACTACCTCTTCGTGAGCCAGACGGCGCACCTGCTCGCGCTCTTCGGCGTGTTCCTCGACGTGGGCAGCAAGCTGGGGGTTCCGGCGGGGCCGCTGGCCTTCCAGCTGCTGTTCGCCACCGACTACTTCTCGGCCATCACGCCCCAGGCGTCGAGCGCGAACCTCCTCTTCGCCGGCAGCGGCTACTTCTCGCAGGGCGACCTCTACCGGCTGGGCGCCCTCACCACCGCGTTCAACCTCGGGATCTACCTGGTCGTGGGGACGCCGTGGCTCATTCTGATGAGTCGATGACGATGACGATCTCAACCCCCAGAAGGCGCGGGTCCGGCTACGTCTCGCGCTGCTCCGGCCGCGCAGCCTGGGGGCGGTCCAGCGGCGTTTTCCGTGAATGAGTACTGACACGGCCGTACGCGGCCGAAGGAAAGAGTGAGGGAACCATGAAGATCCGGGTACTGGCCGTCGCGGCCGCGCTGGGCCTCGCCGGCACCATTGCGTTCGCACAGGAAGTCAAGGTGGATTTCGACAAGGACGCCGACTTCTCCAAGGTAAAGACCTTCGCCATAAGGATCGGGACGAGCTGGAACAACCCCATCAGCGAGAAGCGCGTGCAGGCCGAGATCCAGCAGAGCCTCACCGAGAAGGGCTGGACGAGCACCGCCGACGATACCAAGGCCGACGCCATCGTGGTCCTCCACGGAGCGACCGAGAAGCAGAAGAGCCTCAACACCTTCTACACCGGGGGATACGGCGGCTACGGATGGCGCGGCGGCTACGGTGGGGGCATGAGCAGCTCCACCACCACCGTGGACGAGTTCACCGTAGGCACGCTCGTGGTGGACGTCTTCGACGCGAAGACCAAGGCGCTCATGTACAGGGGGATCGCCCAGGACGAGCTCTCGGACAAGCCGGAGAAGAACGCCAAGAAGCTGGCCAAGGCGTCGGACAAGCTGTTCAAGGATTTCCCGCCCGGATCGAAGAAGTAGCGCTCATCACCGCGACCGGCCGGCTGCAGGCGTGATCGGCGGCCCTCGACGTATGGGGGGCCGCCGACGGCCGCCGGGGACGATCGAAACGGAGGCACCGCCGCGATGGGTTGGATCGGGCTGTGCCGCGTCGGCGTGGCCGTGGCCGCTTCGCTCGTGATGTGGGCGCAGCCCGCCGCCGCCCAGGAGCTGGAGCCGCGCGCCTACGCCCCCAACCCCACCGGGGCCAACTTCGTACTGCTCGTCTACGCGCATTCGACGGGGGACGTCGTCTTCGACCCCTCCGCGGCCATCAGCGACGTGTCCGCGCGCATGAACATGGGCGCCCTGTTCTACGGGCGGACGTTCGGCCTTTTCGGCCGCTCCGCCAGCGCGGCGGTGCAGCTCCCCTACGTGTGGGGGCACGTGGAGGGCAACGTCTTCGAGGCGCGCCGGGACATCCATCGCTCGGGGCTGGCCGACCTGCGGCTCCGCCTCACCGCCAACCTCCTGGGCGGCCCGGCCCTTCCTGCGCGCGAGTTCGCGCAGCGCCGCCCCGGCACCACCCTTGGGGCCAGCATCGTCGTCGTGGCGCCCACAGGGCAGTACGACCCGGCCAAGCTCGTCAACGTCGGCACCAACCGGTGGAGCTTCAAGCCGGAGGTGGGCCTCTCGCACCCGGCGGGACGCTGGTTCATCGAGCTGTACGGCGGGGCCTGGCTCTTCACGGACAACGACGACTACTTCGGGGGCTCGCGGCGGGAGCAGCAGCCCCTGGCTTCGTTCCAGACGCACGTCAGCTACGTCTTCCGGCCGCGCCTGTGGCTGGCGACCGACGCGACGTTCTACACCGGTGGCCGCACCGCGGTCGACGGTGTGAAGAAGGGCGACCTGCAGCGCAACACTCGGCTGGGCTTGACCCTGGCCATCCCCGTGAAGCGGCGCAGCGCGCTCAAGGTCTCCTGGGCCCGGGGGCTCATGACCCGCATCGGAGGGGACTTCGACACCGTGGCCGTGGGCTACCAGTTCCTCTGGTTCTAGCGCGGCGCGCGCGGCGCGCGGCCGCGCCGGGCCAGCAGGACCGCCACCGCCGCCGAGAGCCACATGACGATGCCATAGGCGACGGCCGGAAGCAGGAGGGCCGGCGCCCGCATGAGGGTCAGCGCCACGAACGCGGCCAGGGCGAAGTTCTGCAGGCCGCACTCGAGGCCGACCGCGATGCGCTGCTCGCGGGGCAGTCCCACGAGGAAGGAGGCTCCCCAGGCCCCGGCCACGGAGAGGGCGCTGATCAGGAGCGCGGGAGCGCCCGCCCGCAAGAGGGCGGGAAGGACGTTGGCCCGCTGGCTCCAGACCGCCGCCGCCACCACCACCACGATGAAGGCGAGGGCGAAGCCGCCCATGCGGGCCTCGATCGCGCGCGCGGTCGCCGGCCGTACCCGCCGCAGACGCATCCCCGCCAGCGCGGGGACCGTCCCCACGAGGAAGAGGCCGGTGGCGGCGGGCAGGATGGGCAGGCGCGTCGCGGGACCGGCGTCGAAGACGGCAAGCGCCGCGGTGACGAACAAGGGCAGCGAGACGACGCTGGTCAAGGTGGCGGCGGCGGTCATGCACACCGACAGCATGGTGTCCCCCCGCGCCAGGTGCGTGAGGACGGCGGAGGAGACGTTGGCCGGACAGGAAGCGATGAGCACCAGGCCGGCGGCGGTGGGACCCGGCAGGTCCATGGCGGCGGCCACCCCGAACGCCGCGGCGGGCAGCAATAGCGTGTGGGCCAACAGTCCCAGGAGGAAGGCCCGCGGCCGCCGGACCACCTGCCGCAGGTCGTCGAGGGTGAGCGTGGTCCCGACCGCAAACATCACGGCCACCACCGCCGCCGGCAGCAGGACCTGGGTGACCGCGCTCTCGACGGTCATGGAGCGGAGGCGCTACCTCCCCTCGACGCGGTCCTTGGCCGTCTGGAGGTTCAGGGCCACGCCCTGCTCGATGCCGCCCTTGACCTTGCCCATGAGGACGCCGGACAGCATCCCGGTAGGAGGGTCGATGCGCGTCCGGTATAAGTTCAGCAGGTACAAGCTCGGGCCGGCGGGCGTGTCGGGAGCGGGGACGGCGGCCATGACCTCGAGGGCGGCGTTGAAGTAATGGCTCGCGTAGATGGTCTTGATGGCGACGAGGAGGCCGCGGCCGCCCTGCGGCATGTAGACGGTCGCGTGGTACATCGACACCACGGGCTTGAGCCCGAAGGTGTCCTTGGTCCAGTAGAGCACGTCCTCGGTGTCGGGAAGGCTCTCCTTGGGGTACCTCGCCAGGTACTGGTTGAAGGCAGGGACGTACTCGACGAGGTAAGGAGAGTTCCTGAGCAGCGTGTTGAACTCCGCGGAGAGGGCCTTGGGCTGGCTCTT
>DAINRN010000210.1:1135-6399 GCA_036741815.1 Acidobacteriota bacterium | reverse complement strand
GAAGAGCTGCTGGCCCGCGAAGGGGCGCGGTGGCGCGAGCCCTAGACGAGGACGAGGTCCTGGCCCAGAAGCGGGACGCGGCCGTGCGGGCGGTGGACCTCGTGCGGCCGGGCATGGTGGTGGGCCTGGGCAGCGGTTCCACGGCGCGCCTCGCCCTGGAGGAGATCGCCCGGCGGCTGGCGGAGGGGAGCCTGCGCGAGGTCCTAGGCGTCCCCACATCCCTCGCCACCGCCGCGCTGGCGCGGGTCCACGGGGTGCCCCTCGCGGACCTGGACGAGCGGCCGGTGGTGGAACTGACGATCGACGGCGCGGACGAGGTCGGGCCGGGGGGCCAGCTCATGAAGGGCGGCGGCGGCGCGCTCGTGAGGGAGAAGATCGTGGCCGCGGCCTCGCGGCGCCTGGTGATCGCGGTGGACGAGAGCAAGCGGGTGGACCGGCTCGGCCGGCGTCAGCCGCTGCCGGTGGCGGTCACCCCCTTCGGCTGGAGCACGCACCTGGACGCGGTGCGGGCACTGGGCGGGGATCCGGCCCTGCGGCGGGACGCGGCGGGCCGCCCCTACGCCAGCGACGAGGGTCTCTACATCCTGGACTGCCGCTTCCCGGACGGGATCGCCGAGCCGGCGGCGGTGGAGCGCACTCTGAAGGCGCGCCCCGGCGTGGTCGACACGGGACTCTTCCTCGGCTTCGCGCCCGAGGTGATCGTCGGCCGCGGCCGATGACCGCGGACCCCTCTCCCCTGGTGCTGGTCGTCGACGTCGGCTCCTCTTCGGTGCGCGGCGCCCTCTACGACGCGCGCGCGCAGCGGCTGGAGGCGAGCGCCGCCCACGAGCCCCACGCCCTGGCCGTCGGCGCGGACGGCGCCGCGGAGGCGCCCGCGGACGATGTGGCCGCGTGCGTGGAGCGCGTGATCGACGCGGTCCTCGGCGCCTCGGGCGGGGCCGGCGGGCGCGTCGCGGCCGTGGGGCTGGACACCCTGGCCGCGACCCTGATCGGCGCCGACGACTCCGGGCGGCCCGTCACCCCGATCTACACCTACGCGGACAGCCGATCCCCCGAGGACGTCGAAGCCCTCCGCCGCGAGATGGACGGCGACGCCGTTCTCCAGCGGACCGGTTGTCCAATCCACACGGCCTACTGGCCCGCGCGCCTGCGCTGGCTGCGTCGCGCGCGGCCCGCCGCGGCCGCCCGCGTGGCGACCTGGATGGACCTCGGCACCTTCCTCTACCGCCGGTGGCTCGGGCGCGCGGACGTCCCCGTCTCGTACTCGATCGCCTCGTGGACCGGCCTGCTCGACCGCCGGAGGCTGCGCTGGGACGCGCCGATCCTGGAGCGCCTCGGCGTGGCGGAGTCCTCGCTCCCTCCGCTGGCCGACTACGCCGCGGGCCGGCGCGGCCTGGCCAGGGGCTTCGCCGAACGGTGGCCGGCCCTGGCCGGGGCGACCTTCTTCCCGGCCGTGGGCGACGGGGCCGCGGCCAACGTCGGCAGCGGCTGCGTGTCGCCCGCGCGCATCGCGTTGACCGTGGGCACGACGGGGGCGTTGCGCGTCTTCCTGCCCGGCGCCACGCCCGATGTCCCGCCTGGCCTCTGGGCCTACAAGGTCGGCGCCGGCGAGACCCTGCTGGGCGGGTCGTTCAGCGAGGGCGGCAATGTGTTCGCGTGGGCGCGCGAGACCCTGCGGCTGCCCGCCGCGCACGAGCTGGAGTCCGCGCTGCGCGCCCTTCCTCCCGACGGGCACGGCCTCACCGTGCTCCCCTTCCTGGCGGGGGAGCGCAGCCCCGGCTGGTCCCTCGGGGCCACGGCCACCTTCACCGGCCTCACCGCCGCCACCACGCCTCTGCAGATCCTCCAAGCCTGCCTCGAGTCCGTGTGCTACCGCTTCGCCCGCGTGGCGCGGCTGCTGGACCCCCACCTGGACGAGTCGCGCGCCATCGTGGCCAGCGGCGGCGCGCTCACGGCCTCGCCCGCCTGGGTCCAGATGATGTCCGACGTGCTCCAGCACCGCGTCCTCCTCTCGGATGAGCCGGAGCTGACGAGCCGGGGCACCGCGATCCTGGCCCTGCGCGCGCTCGGCGCCTGGTCGTCCCTGGACGAGGTCGAGCTGCCGCTGGAGGAGGCGTGCCGTCCCGATGCCGCGCGGGCCGAGGCCTACGGCCGGGCGATGGACCGGCAGCAGCGCCTGTACGAGACGCTCATCGCGCGCGGCGCCCCCGCGGGGGCGCGCCGCTAGCGGGCCGGGCCTCGTCCTGCGCTGCCCGGCTCTGGGCGACCCGCGCCTGCGATTCGTAGGCGGTGATGACGGCCTGCGCCGCCTGCGCGGGGTCGTCGGTCAGCAGCATGAGGTCGAGGTCGCCGGGCGCGATCTTGCGCTCGCGCAGCACACGCGACTGGAGCCAGCGTATGAGCCCGGCCCAGTAGTAGCGCCCGAAGAGCACCACGGGGAACTGGTAGATCTTGCCCGTCTGGATGAGGACCAGGGCCTCGAACAGCTCGTCCAGCGTCCCGAATCCCCCGGGGAAGATGATGAAGGCCACCGAGTATTTGATGAACATCGTCTTCCGCACCGCGAAGTAGCGGAAGTTGATGAGGGTGTCGAGGTACGGGTTGGCGCCCTGCTCGAAGGGCAGCTCGATGTTGCAGCCGATGGACCGCCCGCCCGCGAGGTAGGCCCCCTTGTTGGCGGCCTCCATGATCCCCGGGCCGGCGCCGGTGATGATGGCGAAGCCCGCCTTGGCCAGCAGGCGTCCCACCCGCTCCGCCGCGCGGTACTGCCGGTCGTCGGGGCCGATGCGCGCGGACCCGAAGATGGTCACGCCCTTCTCGACCGTGGCCAGGGTGTCGAAACCCTCGATGAACTCGCCCATGATCCGCATCAGCCGCCAGGGGTCGGTGTGGGTGAAGTCCGCCGGCTGCACGCGGGGCAGCTGCAGCAGCTTCTCGTCCTCGGTGATCGCGGGCAGGTGGGGATCGCGGATGGAGTCGTCGATGAGCCGCACGGAGCCCCGCGCGCGGTGCTCGCCCTGCACGGTGGGGGGGACGCGGCCGGCCGCGCGGTGGCCGCGCTCGGTCCGCTCGCGCACGCCCAGGAGGGCCCCGGCCTCCGCGGTGGCCAGGCGGGCGGGGTCCATCTTCTTGCCCGCGGCGGTGCGGGGCCCGTTGCCGCGCGCCCGCTTCACCGCGCCGCCGGCTCTTCCCGCCACACCGCTCCGTCCGCGTAGAACTCCTTCTTCCAGATGGGGACCCGCGCCTTCAACGTGTCGATGGCGTAGCGGCAGGCGGCGAAGGCCTCGGCGCGGTGCGCGGAGGCCGCGGCCACCGCCACGCTCACCTCCCCGATCTCCAGGCGGCCCAGGCGGTGCACGATGCGCACCTCGCTCACCCCGAACCGGCGGCGCGCCTCCGCGGAGATCTCCTCCATGAGGGGCAGGGCCATGTCCTCGTAGGCCTCGTACTCGAGACGGAGGACCCGCCGTCCGTCGTTCTCGTCGCGCACCACGCCGAGGAAGACGCAGAGCGCGCCGTCGCTGGAGCCGACGTCCTGAAGCGCGGCCACGTCGATGGGCTCGCGGACGAGGAGGATCATCCCCGCCGGGCATCGTATCACCGCGCCCCTCAGGCCGCGGCGGGCGGAGGCGCGGCCGCCTTCTGCGGCCGCAGCAGCTCGTATCCCTCGGACCGCGCCACGAAGGTGGCCGCGGCCAGGTCCCCCGTCACGTTCAAGGTCGTGCGGCACATGTCGAGGATGCGGTCCACACCCAGGATCACGGCGATGAGGGCGGGGTTGACGTGGATCTGGGCGAGCACGGCCATGATGAAGGGGATGGAGCCCGAGGGCACCCCGGCCGTGCCCACGCCGCCCAGGATGGCCAGGTACACGACCATGAGCTGCTGGCCCATCGAGAGGTCCACCCCCGCCAGCTGGGCCAGGAACAGCACGGTCACGCCCTCGTAGAGGGCGGTGCCGTTCTGGTTGGCGGTGGCGCCCACCGTCAGCACGAAGCTGTTGATCTCCCGAGGCACGCCCAGGTTCTCCTCGGAGACGCGCAGGGCCGTGGGCAGCGTGGCGTTGGACGACGACGTGCTGAACGCGGTCAGCATCACGGTCTTGATGCGCCGGAAGAACTCCAGCGGGGGGATGCGCGAGAGGAGCGCCACGGACAGGGAGTAGACGACGAACATGTGGATGAACAGGCCGAGGAGCACGGTGGCGATGAACCAGCCGAGGGCCTGGAGCAGGTCCAGCCCGAAGCGCGCGGTGTTGGTGAAGATCAGGCAGGCCACCGCGAAGGGGGCTACCTTCATGACCATGTCGACGATCTTGGCCGTCACCTCGTAGAGGGACTGGAGCACGGCCAGGAGCGGGGCCGAGCGGCGCTCGTCCAGGAGAGTGAGCGCGATGCCGACCACCAGGGCGAAGAACATCAGGTGGAGCATGTTGGGCGTCTCGGTGGCCACCGCCACCACCGGGTTGCTGGGGACCACGGTCTTCACCACCTGCATGAGCGGAGATTCCGCGGCCTCGCCGCCCTTGGCCGCTCCCAGCGTGCGCACCGCCGCGTCCGAGTAGCGGGCGGCCAGGCCCTGGGCGGTGGCGGCGTCGATGCGCTTGCCCGGGCGGATGGTGTTGGCGAGCGTGAGGCCGATGACCACGGAAATGCCCGAGAGCACGATCGTGTACGCGAACGTCTTCAGGCCCACGCGCCCCAGCTCGCGTATGTCGCCCACTCCCGCCACGCCCACCACCAGCGACGAGAACACGAGGGGCACCACGATCATGAGCAGCAGGCGCAGGAAGAGCACGCCCACGGGCTCGGTGACGTGGAAGACGAGCCACGCCACCCCGGGATGCGTCCCCCCGAGCGCGAGGTTGGCGCCCAGGCCGGCGGCCAGGCCCGCCGCCAGGCCGATGACGATCCGCGTGTGCAGGGGGAGCCCGCGCGGCTTGTCGGGCGTGCGGTCCTTCAGGTCCGTGGTGACCTCGCGCTCGAACCCGTCCGGCGGGAGATCGCGGGGCATGAAGCGGGGGACGGTAGCAGAGCGCTTCCGCGGCTGTCAACGCACGTCCGGGAGCACGTCCGGGAGCGCATATGCCGTTAACATGGGCCCGTGAAGCACGAGCGGGCGCCGCGCAGCTCGAGGACCGCGCGCTGGACGATCATCGTCCTCACCGTCCTGGCCCTGGCCCTGATGGCCGTGATCATCCGGCCCTTCGCGAGCGCGCTCTTCGTGGCCGCGGTGCTCGCGGGCTCGCTGCACCCGTGGTACCA
>DAINRN010000210.1:0-1125 GCA_036741815.1 Acidobacteriota bacterium | reverse complement strand
CTTCGCCCTCCGCCTGCGCGGCCGCCGCCAGCTGGCCGCGGGGCTGGTCACGGTGGCGGTGATGCTGGTGGTGGTGATCCCGGTGGCCTCCTTGACCGTGGTCCTGGCCCGCGAGGTGGCGGACGGGGTGGCCTACGTGCGCGGCACCCTGCGCAGCGAGGGCACCGCGGGCATCGTCGCGGACCTCCCGCCCTTCCTCCGGTCAACGGCGCAGAAGGTGCTGGGCGTGCTGCCGCGCGACCAGGGAGATCTGCAGGATCTGAGCGCGCAAGGGGGGCAGGCGGCGCGGGCGGTGGGCGGGGTCCTGACCGCGACCTGGTCGGTGGTCGTGCAGATGGTGATGATGCTCATCGCCTTCTTCTTCCTCCTCATGGACGGGGAGGAGCTGGTGGAGTGGCTGAGCGACATTTCGCCGCTGCAGAAGGGTCAGACGCGGCAGCTCCTGTCCGATTTCCGCCGCGTCTCGGTGACCGTCCTCGTCTCTTCCGCGGCCACCGCCGCCATCCAGGCCCTGGTGGCGCTCGTCGGCTACCTCCTGGCCCGCCTGCCCCACCCGTTCTTCTTCGCGGTGGTGACCTTCGTGGTGGGGCTGGTCCCGGCCGTGGGCGCGGGGGCCGTCGCCCTGGTGGCCGCCGCCATCCTTTTCCTGGGCGGCCATCCGCAGGCCGCGCTCTTCCTGGCCCTGTGGGCCGTGCTCGCCGTGGGCCTGGCCGACAACGTCGTCAAGCCCTACCTCATGAAGGGGGCGGTGAAGCTGCACGGCGCGGTGATCTTCTTCGCCCTCATCGGCGGGGTCTCGGTCTTCGGGCCCATCGGCATCCTGGCCGGCCCCCTGATCGTGTCGTTCTTCCTGGCCGTGGTGCGCATGTGGGACCGCGCGCTGGACGAGGAGGCGGACGTGCCCCTGCCCGGGGACAGGAAGGTCAGCGGTCCCTGACCGCGCGCCAGGGATCGACGGGGCCGGGGCCGGCCCCTACCCGGTACGACGCGCGGATGGCCGCGGTCACGAACTCCTTGGCCCCGCGCACCGCGTCGAGCACGGACTCGCCGCGCGCCAGGCGCGCGGCGATCGCCGCCGCGAACGTGCAGCCGGTGCCGTGGGTGTTGGCGGTCGCGATCCGCGGC
>DAINRN010000209.1:4067-6406 GCA_036741815.1 Acidobacteriota bacterium | reverse complement strand
GACCGCGAAGGCCACCGTGGTGAAGACGAGGACCAGGGGCCGCGTGGCGCGGGCCCAGTTCGGCGCCATCCCGTAGGGGGGCAGGTAGCGCGGCACCAGGTTGAGCAGCCCGGCCATGGCCGAGGCCCCCGCGAACCAGAGGATGCTGACGGTCGCGATGTCGTAGACCGTCCCGAAGGTCTGCCCGAGCAGTTGGTGGGCCAGATAGGCCAGGGCGCGGCCGTCCGCGGGGCCGCCGTGCCGGAAGGCCTCCGCGGGGATCAGCAGCGTGGTGACCAGGCTGCTGCCGATGAGGAACACGCTCATGATCAGGGCCGCGGTCAGGAGCAGCCTGCGCGTGTTGCGGATGCGGCCGTGGAGCCGGGACGGGTCGTCGCCGTTGCCGCGCACCAGCGGCATGACGGCCACCCCGGTCTCGAATCCGGAGAGGCCCAGGGCCAGGCGCGGGAACAGGATGACGGCCATGCCGATCATGGCCAGCGGGCTGCCATGGCCGGCGAACAGCGCTTCCCGCCAGGTGTGGAACACCTCGGGGTGCTGGCCGACCTCGTAAAGGCAGCGCGCCAGCACGACCGCGTTGAGGCCCAGGTACAGGAACACGATCGTGACCGCCAGCCCGATGGCCTCGCGGAAACCCTTCAGGAAGACCGCGCCCAGCAGCGCCAGCAGCACCAGGGTCAACCCGAGCGGGTGGCGGATCCATTCCGGGGCCAGCGGGTTCTGGATCAGGTGGGCGGTGGCGTCGGCGGCGGAGAGCGTGATGGTGATGACGAAGTCCGTGAGCGCGAACCCGAGGAGGACCAGGACGAAGGCCTTGCCCTTCCACCTGGGCAGCAGCTGCTCGAGCATCAGGATGCTGCCCTGGCCGTTGGGGCTGCGGCGCGCGACCTCGCGGTAGACGGGCAGGGCCACGAACAGCGTCACCAGGACGAGGACGAGGGTGGCTATCGGGGACAGGGCGCCCGCGGCCAGGAACGCGATCCCGGGCTGGTAGCCCAACGTGGAGAAGTAGTCCACGCCGGTCAGGCACATCACCTTCCACCAGGGATAGGTGTGGTGCGGGACGGCCACGGCAGAGTGGCCGAACATCAGCCACCGGCGGATCCCGCGGCCGGGCCGCGTGTCTCTCCGCTCGGCCCGCGCGGGCGGGGGATCCGCGGCCACCGTCTGACGGCTGCCGTCGCTCATGGCTTCAAAGGCGCAACCCCAGGCCCAGCGTCGCCGGCTCCTCCGCGGCACGCACTGGCGGCGGACGGTACGGCCACAGACGGACGAAAAGCCACCCCAGGAGGCCCGCCATGGCGTGGGGTGCCAGTCCCATTGGTCCGGCCCTGAAGAGGAGCGGGCTCCCCACAGCATACGCCGCGAGGACGGGGGCCGCGTACCGCCAGAACACGGTCTTGCGCTCCCACGCGTAGGCCGCGGCGAAGAGGGGCAGGGCCACGTGCGGCCCGATGCCCGTGGGCGCGAGGAAGAGCGCGGCCAGCTCCAGGCAGGCGGTGGCCACGAACCCGCGCACGAAGCCCAGGGCCGTGCGGCCGTGCTCGTACATGTACGGGAAGAGCGCGCCCAACAGGAGGGCGGCCAGCGCCGCGCCCGCGGGGACCTCGGGCAGGCCGAGGTAGCGCAACACGTGCGGGCCGTAGCCGATCAGGAACAGGATGGGCGAGGAGTTGCGGACCCATTTCGCCAGCTTGGACTGCGGGATCACGAAGTGGTCCAGCAGGAGGTAGCCGACGTAGCCCCAGGCCGGGGCCACGGCCATGAGCGACCGCGTCTTCCAGAAGACGAGGAGGGCCAGGGCCAGCGCCGGCATGGACTCGTAGCCGCGCGGCCACGGGGACGGCATGCGGTAGAGCAGGTTCATCCGCAGGTCGGCCTTCACGCCCGGCAGCAGCGACCGGTCCACCCGCCGCCGCAGCTCGGCGAGCAGGGCGGGCAGCGCCTCCTCCTCCGGCGCCGTCCGCCAGGGCGACGGGTCGATGGGGTCGTGATACCGCACGCGGATGCGCGCGGGCTTCGGCAACGACTGGAAGTGCGGCCAGGCCCGATACGCGCCGGCGATGGTGGCCGGGACCAGCGGCGCGCCCGTCTCCCAGGCCAGCCGCGCCGCGCCCTCGCGCAGCGCCGGCTCCAGCCACCCGGTCCGCGAGCGCTTGCCCTCGGGGAAGATGCCGACCACCTCTCCGGACTGGAGCAGTCCCTTGGCCTTCTCGTACGCCTCGCGGCCCTTGCCCTTGTGGATGTCCACCGGGAACGCGTGGAAGAGGCGCATCAGGGCCCCGATGACCGGGACCTTGAAGAGGGCGTCCCACGCCATGAAGTGGATCGGCCGCCGG
>DAINRN010000209.1:1360-4057 GCA_036741815.1 Acidobacteriota bacterium | reverse complement strand
GGTTGGCGGCGATCACCGCGGGGCCGGAGGCCGGGATCTTCTCCTCGCCGAAGCATTCGTAGGTGAAGAGCACCCGGAAGAGGGCCTCGATGAGGGTCTTTATGGCCTGGCGCATTCAGCAATCGCGCCCGGCGGGGGGGGTGACGCCACGAGCGCTGAGGTTAATGCGCGCTGGGAGGCGGGTCAAACCATTCAGCGCCGGCCGGCCCTCGTCTTCGGCTCGCGCCGCGGCACCACCAGCTTCAGCGCCCGCTTCAGCCGGGCCACCGCGTCGTCGGTCACCACGCGGAACTCGCGCAGCTTGCGCGCGCCCGCGCGGCGCAGGGGGTCGGCGGAAAGGCCGTCCGCAAAGACCATGTCCGCCGCCCTGACCAGGCGGCGCCACTCCTTGGTGGCCGACAACAGGCGCGGCTCCACCAGGATCTCGTCGCCGCGCAGGCTGCGCATGACCACCGACGCGAAGGGCAGGACGGTGGGCGATCGCGAGACGACCAGCACGATGCTGCCCACGGGCAGCGCGGCGATCGCGCGGCGATCCTCCTCGGCCACCTCCAGGGTCAGGACCTCCACGGCGGCATCCGGGGCCAGCCGGCGCACGGTGTCCACGTGGTACGGGAGCATGAGGGCCAGGGCCCCCGAGAGCAGGGCCGGGTCCCGGGCCAGGTCTCCGGGCGTGCAGGCCGAGGCCGGCACCCCGGCGTGGGTCTTGACCTCGTGGACGAGCAGCTCCCCCATCTCGCGCGCGGGGTCCACGACCACGATCCGGTCGGGCGGCGTCGCGGTCTGCCAGCGCAGGACGGCCGCCCGGATGTCCGCATCCTTGAAGCCCTGGCTAAAGGCGGCGTGGATCGCGATGCGGATGATCTCGTCCAGCCCGCGCGCCTCGGCCAGGGCCGTGGTCCCGCCGCGGCGCACGAAGACCCCGGCGCCGCGCCGCAGCTCCACGTGGCCCGAGTCCTCGAGCGCCTGGTAGGCGGCGGAGACCGTGTTGTGGTGGACCTTCAGCCGGCGGGCCAACGAGCGGACGCTGGGCAGCCGCTGCCCGGCCGGCAGCTCGCCGCCCAGGATCTTCAGCTCGAGCTGGGCCACGAGCTGGTCGCGCACCGGGACGCCGCCCTTGCGGTTGAGGACGATGTCCAAAGGTTGCCTCCTGAGGGATCGGCGGATTATCGCACCTCGTGATAAGAAGCGCCTGCGGGGTGGCCATGGGGGCGATGAGCGCGGGCGACGGGCGGCTGGTCCGGAACCTCAACGCGCTGCTCGAGGTGTCCAAGGCCATGGCCGCCGCCATCGACCTGGACTCCGTCCTGGCCATCATCCAGTCCCACGCCAGCGCGGTCATGGAAGCGGAGCGGGGCAGCATCTTCGTCCACGACGAGAAGACCGGGACGCTGTGGAACCGCGCGTCGGAGGGGCTGGCCAGCGGCCGCGCGCGCGTGGCCGTGGGCACCGGGATCGCCGGCCACGTGGCGAAGACGGGCGAGATGCTGAACGTCCCCGACGCCTATCGCGACGAGCGCTTCAGCCCGGAGACGGACCGCCAGGGCGATTTCCGGACCCGGTCCATCCTGTGCGCGCCACTCCTCGCCCACGGCGGGAAGCTGCTCGGCGTGATCCAGGTCCTGAACAAGAAAGGCGGCGGCGTCTTCACAAGCGACGACGAGGCCCTGATGGCGGCCTTCGCCTCCCATGCCGCCATCGCACTGGACCGCGCGCAGCTCGTGGACTCGCGGATCGAGAAGGAGCGGATCGAAGAGGGCATCCGCCGCGCCCAGGCCATCCAGATGGCGATGCTGCCCCGCCAGCTCCCCGCGCGTCCCGAGCTGGAGCTCATGGCGGCGATGACGCCGGCGCGCTCCGTGGGCGGCGACCTCTACGACTTCTTCGTGGAGGGCGACCGCCTCTGGTTCCTCGTCGGCGACGTCTCGGGGAAGGGCGTCGGCGCGGCCCTGTTCATGGCCCGGGCCAAGACGCTGCTCCACTTCATCGCGCACGAGGAGCGCTCCCCGGCCGTGGTCCTGGCGCGGGCCAACGCGGAGCTGTCGCGCGAGAACGAGAGCCCGATGTTCGTGACCGCCTCCGCCGGCTACCTGGACCTCGCGACAGGGCATCTGGCGGCCGCCAACGCCGGGCACCCACCTCCCTACCACCTCGACCGCGACGGGGGGGTCGCTCCGCTGGAGGTGCCGGGAGGCCTGCCGCTCGGTCTTGGTGACAGCGAGTATCCCGTCCGGGACCTCACGCTCAAACCAGGCGACGCGCTCTACCTCTACAGCGACGGCGTGACGGAAGCGTTCGACGCCAGGGACGAGGAGTTCGGTACGGAACGTCTCGAGGCTTGCCTTCGCTCGGCCCCCAACAAGACCGCCGCAGGACTGGTCGAGGCCTCCCTGGCCGCGGTGCGCCGCTTCGTCGGCGACCATCCCCAGTCCGACGACGTCACGGCCATGGGCCTGCGCTACCTGGGCCGCTGAGCCAGTGAAGGCCTTCTCATCCCGCCGCGCGCGGATCCTGGCGCGTGTCGCGTTCTACTCCGCGGTGATCTTCGTCGCCATACCGCTGGCGTTCTCGCAGGTCATGATCGGGGCGGTCCGGCAGCCCGCGCACCCGCCGCCCCCCGGCTACGAGGAGGCGCGGGTCGAGGTGCGGAACCACCGGCGCGAGCCTGGCGTAACCGCGCGCCGCAGGCAGAGCGAG
>DAINRN010000209.1:0-1350 GCA_036741815.1 Acidobacteriota bacterium | reverse complement strand
GAGGACAAGGCGGCGGTGGTGGTCGGCCACGGCGTCGGCGACAGCCTGGAGAGCTTCACGGACTTCGCGTCGCGCCTCAACGCCCGTGGCCACACCGTCCTCCTACTCGATTTCCGCGGCCACGGCGGCAGCGACGACGCCTACATGACCCTCGGCGGCCGCGAGCGCGAAGACGTGCGGGCCGCGGCGCAATCGCTCCGCGACCGGGGCCTGGCCAGGGGCGGACTCGTCTTCATGGGCTTCTCGATGGGCGCGGTGGCCGTCCTGCGCGCGGCGGTGGACCAGCCGGACGTGAAGGCGGTGGTGGTCGAGGCGCCCTACGACACCTATCGCGAAAACATCGCCCACCACGCCTGGCTCCTGTACAAGCTTCCGCGCTGGGTCCCGGTCATCCCGATCGCCATCGCGTTCGCGGGATGGCGCGCCGGCTTCGATCCGGGCGAGGTGGACGCCGTCGCCGCGGCCCGGCGATTACGCGCTCCCCTGCTCGCCATCGTGGACGGCGCCGACGACCGGATGCCGGAGCCCGTGGTGCGCCGTGTCCTCGACGCCCATCCCGGCCCCAAGCGACTCTGGGTGGCTCCGGGCTCGGAGCACGTGGGGGCCAGCCTGAATCCCGGCTACTGGCCGGTCGTGCTCGGGTTCCTCGCGGAGAACGGCGTCTAGCCCGATCGGGCGGTGCCCGGCGCGGCAGTGACGGCCCCTTGCGACGTCGCCTCGGCCTCGTAACCCTTCACCGTGTGGTAGAGCGCCCGGTCGAAGAAACTGCCGATCGAGAGGTGCAGCTCCTCCTCGAGGTACAGCTCGACCGCGGAGTCCACCAGGCCGACGGCACGGATGTACTGCCGTAGATGGTCCTTGATGAGGACGAGGGCGTAGACGACCTCGCTGAGCGGCACGCCCTCGGCGCACCGGGCCCGGCCCAGGCCGCCGTAGGTGGCCTCGACGTGGTCCTCGGTGTTGTCGCCGAGCCAGCGGCCGAGGTTGTGGTAGACGTCGTATGCCCTGCGGTGCAGCTCCTCGGGCGGGATCCGATGGTACGCGGGGGTCCGGGGATTGCTCGCAAGGTCCTTGAGGACGTCACGCGTGAGTTGTTCGGCGTGCTCCTCGATGACCTTCACGAGTCGAGCAGAGAGCACGAGACCTCCTTCTAATTGAGACCCAGGCTCGCGAGGTACCGCGGCGCCTTCCGCCACCGCGTCGCCTGCTCGTAGGCGTAGGCGAGGCGGAGGAGGACGGGCTCGCTCCAGGCGCGCCCCATGAACGCGATGCCCACCGGCATCTCGAACGAGTAGCCGCAGGCGACCGTGATGTCCGTTCGCGCCTTCCGGATGCGGATGTCGTCGTGGA
>DAINRN010000208.1:2625-6441 GCA_036741815.1 Acidobacteriota bacterium | reverse complement strand
AATACCGCGCAGGTCGTGAACGCGGTCGGCGGCTTCGGCTTGAACGCCCTCTTCCTGAAGTACAGCCGCGACGCGGAGACCCAGGCCGACGTCCTGGGCGCGCAGATGATGGCGCGCGCCGGCTACGATCCGCTGGAGATGGCGAGCTTCTTCGAGCTGCTGCGCCAGCAGGCGCGGCACGATCCGGGCGGGCTCGAGCAGTTCTTCAGCAGCCACCCCGCTCCGTCCGACCGCGCGGCGCGCATCCGCCGCGAGACCGAGGCCCTGGACGTCTCCGGCCGCCGCACCGCGTCCGCCTCTGGGTTCGAGGAGATCCAGTCCCGCTTGCGCGGCCGCGGGCCCGCGCCGTCCATGGGCCGTCTGGCCCGGGGAGACGACCGGCGGCCCGTGGACGTCACGGTCGAGCGGCCCTCCACGCGGTTCCGCACCTTCGCGCCGCGCGACGGCCTCTTCACCGTCGATTACCCGGACAACTGGCGCGTCTACGAGTCCGACAGGGGCGTGGGCGTGACCCTGGCCCCGGAGGGCGGGGTCACCGAGGATCGCGGCGGACAGCAGGGCATCGTCTACGGCGTGATCATCAACCGATACGACCCGTTCGCGTCCCAGGACGGGTACTCGGACGACCGGGACCGCTACGGCAGCTCCGACCTCGAGCAGGCCACCGACGACCTCGTGGAGCAGCTCCTGCGCACGAACAGCTACCTGCGCCGCTCCTCGCGCGCGCCGCGGCGCGAGGTCCTCGACGGGTCCCGGGCCCTGTCGCTCACCCTCAGCGGGCGGTCGCCTCTCACCGACCAGGACGAGCGCGTGACGGTCTTCACGCGCGAGCTGCCGGAGGGAGGTATCGTCTACTCGCTGCTCATCGCGCCCAGCCGGCAGTACGGCGCCCTCGACGACACGTTCCAGCGCATGGTGGAGAGCCTCCGCGTCAACGATCGATACGACGGATCCCAGGCCCGGCGCTGAGGCCGAGCCATGGCGGTCCTGGCGCGATACCGGAAGGCGCACGCCGTGACGGAGTCGTTCTCCGCCATGGCCGCCGAGGTCCGGGCGGGCCTGCTGAAAGACCCGCCCGAGATCCCGTGCAAGTACTTCTACGACGACGCGGGCAGCCGGCTCTTCGAGGAGATCACCCTCCTGCCGGAGTACTACCAGACGCTCACCGAGGAGCGCATCCTGGAGAAGAGCGCCGACGCGGTCGTGGGCCGGTTGCGGCCCACCGAGCTGGTCGAGCTCGGCTCGGGCGCGAGCCGCAAGACGCGCGTCCTCCTGGACGCGATGGCCCGCGCGGGGCTCCTGAAGCGCTGCGTCCTCTTCGACATCAACGAGCGCTCCCTGCAGGAGTCGCTCAGGGGCCTGGCCGCGGCCTATCCCGGCCTCGAGGCCCGGGGCGTGGCCGGCGACTTCGCCACCGACCTGGCCGCGATCGGGACGGCGACGCAGCGGCGCCTGGCCATCTTCCTCGGGGGCACCATCGGGAACCTGGTCCCGTCCGCGGTCCCGCCCTTTCTCGCGGGCCTCGCCGCCCTCTTGTCGAAGGGCGACGCGTTCCTCCTCGGGGTGGACCTGGTCAAGGACCCGGCGCGTCTGCACGCGGCGTACAACGACGCCGCCGGCGTCACCGCCCGCTTCAACCGGAACATCCTGAAGGTCGTCAACGAGGCCCTCGGCGGCGATTTCGACACGGCCGCCTTCGAGCACGTCGCCTTCTACGACCCGGAGCGGGCCTGGATCGAGATGCGGCTCCGCGCGGCGCGCCGCATGCGGGTCCGCGTCCGAGAGGCCGGGATCGACCGGACCTTCGAGGCGGGAGACGAGATCCGCACGGAGATCAGCTGCAAGTACACGCGCGCGTCCCTGACGGCCCTGCTGCCGGGGACGGGGCTGCGGCTGATCGACTGGCTCACGGACGACGAGGGATTGTTCGCCCTGGCGGTGCTGGAGCGCGACGGTTCCCGCTGAACGAGGCGCGGCTCAGCCGGTGGGCTCTCGCAGCTTCTTCTTCCGGGCCTCCATGTCCGAGCCGATCTTCTCGAGGCGGGCCTCGGAGAGATGGCTCACCGCCTGCGCGAAGATGCGCTCCTCCTCGTCACGGAGATGACGCTCGACGTTCTCCTGCAGCGCCGCGAATCGCTCGTCGTAGCCCTGGTCGCCGGCGTCCATCTGCTCGATCTCGGCGATGAGGCCTTCGAGGATCTGGTGCTCCTCGAGGCCGTTGCGCACGACCGCGCGGGCCTCCTGCGAGCGGACCCGGACCACGGCCGGATAGAAGAACTCTTCCTCGACCCGTGCGTGTATCTGCAGCTCTTCCTTGAGGGTGCGGAAGATCTCCCGCTTGCGGTCGAGGCCGGAGCCGAGGTACTCCGTGAACAGCGCCCGCAAGCGCTGGTGGGCCTGTCGGAGGACTTCGGTGACCTTCATGGCTCTAGGGTCGCAACGAACACCCCTCGTTGACTAAAACTAGGCTTAAACCCTATCATTGTCAATAGGAAGTCAGCCATGATGACAGGGTTACAGGCCGCGCCGCACCCCCCACCCCCCGGGGTGTAATGGGCAGCCGCCGGCGCGCCCTCCTGTACATCACCCTGGGCTTGCTGGTGGCCGCGCTGGGCTTCATCGCCCTCGGGTGGTTCCCTCAGGAGCCGCTGCGCCGCGTGCTCGAGGCCCGTCTGCAGGAGGGCCTCGGCCCCGGCAGCAGCGTGAAGCGGCTGCACGTCGTTCCCGGAAAGCTGCGCACGGAGGTGGCGGACCTCGTCATCGAGGCTCCCGCCTACCGTCTCGAGGTACCGCGGGCCCGCGTTGTCTTTTCTCCCGGCTTCTTCTGGGGCCGGTCGCTTTCCTTCCGCGAGATCGAGATGGAAAGCCCACGGCTCACGATCCGCCCCGATCCGCGGCCACCGCGCGAGAGCCAGCCGCTGCGCAAGCCGTTGCTGATCCGCAGCTTCTCGGTCACGGGCGGCACCGTGACCTACACCCATCCCACCGAGGGCAATCTGGTCCTGCGCGACGTCCGTGCCAAGGGCAGTGTCGGCTCGGGCACGCTGGAGGTGGCGAGCACAGGCGGCGCATGGGAGCGCAAGGGCGACACCCTGCCCGCCAAGCCTACGGAAGGCCGGCTGCGGGTCTCCAGCGGGCTCGACGTCGCGATCCTCGACATCCATGGCGGACTGCTGACATCGACGTTCACGGCCTCCGGCAGCCTCGGGCGCGTGGGAGCATTGCGCCCGGACCTGCGCGTGCAGGCGGCGGTGGACCTGTCCGACCTCGAGCGGTTCGACGTCCCGGGCCTGAACGGCCGGGTCTCCGCCACCGGGCACATCGGCAGCCAGGACCGCATGATCGGCGTCGAGGCCGACGTCAGCGGGAGCACGCTCGACATCGCGGGCTGGCCCGTCGATCGGGCCACGGGACACATCGTCCGCGAGCCTGCGGCGGGCGCGGCCACGTCGGTGGCCCTGAAGCTCGGCCTCCTGGGCGGCCGCGGCGAGCTGAACGGCACGCTGCACGACGGCCGTGTCGAGGCGCGCGCGAGCGTGGCCGAAATCGACGTGAGCGCGCTGCGCCGCCAGGGGGTCGCGGCCGATCTGCCGATGCGCGGTCGCGTCTCCGGCGAAGCCACCGTCAAGGGCGATCCCGGATCCGCTCTGACGTGGACCGCAAGGGTGGACGCATCCGGCACGGGCCGCGGAGGCTTGCCTCGACTGGAAACGGCCCACCTGACCGCGCGCGGCACGGCGCGGGGCGCGGGGCCGCCGGTGATCCGGGCTCGCGTGGACGGGACGGTGGTGGCGGCCACGAGCGCTGGGCGCGAGG
>DAINRN010000208.1:0-2615 GCA_036741815.1 Acidobacteriota bacterium | reverse complement strand
ACTGCGACCGCGCGGGGTGCCAGCGTCACCTTCGACCTCGCCGCCACCGGCGGCATCGGAGAGCTGCGGGCGTCGGGCGAGAGCCGCGGGTCGGCGCTGCGCCGCCTCGCGCTCTCCGGCTCCTCGGTGACGCTCGAGGCGCTCGTTCCCGATACCGTTGGACGCGCCACGTTCCGCTTCGACGGCTCGGGCACTCTCAACCGGCTCTCCGGATCGGGCAGCGGGCACATCGACGACCTGGCCTGGCGCGGCGCGCGCATCGGCGCGACCAGCGTGCGCGTCACCGCGCGCATCGGCCGGGCCGACGTCGCCTTCGACGCCCCGGAGATGAACGCCACCGGGACGGGGCGCATCGACCGGGACGCGCTCCGCCTGACCGCGGTCCTCTCCGAGACTCCCCTCGGCCCCCTGCGCCCGCTCGTCTCGCCGGACCGGCCGCTCGAGGGACAGGCGACAGGGACGGTGACCGCGACCGTGCCCCTGTCGCGGCCCTCCGCCGCGACGGTGGTGGCCCCTGACCTCGCGCTCGAGGGCCCGGGCTTCGCGTTCCAGGGATCCGGCCGCTTCGGGATGGCGCCGGGCGCGCCCCTCGACCTGCGCGGCGACGTGGACGTCCAGCTCGATCAGATTCCCCAGCCGCAGGGATGGACTCTCCGGGGCCGGGCCCGCGGCCACGTCGATCTCACGGGCACCGTGTCGCGGCCCCGAGCGGCGGGCCTCCTCACCCTGACCGACGCCTCGCTGCAACGGCCGGACGAGGCGGCCGTCCTCGCCGTGAAGTACGGCCAGGTGGAGCTGGCCGGCGACTCCGCGATCGCGCGGGGCCTGCGGCTGGAGCTGGCCGGAGGGACGGTGGACCTCTCCGGCCGCATGCCGCTGGCCGCCCTGCTGAGCCCGCCCGCCCGCGAGCGGCTGGGCATCGACCCCGCGGCGCCGATGGACCTGAAGACCACGCTGGACGTGGACCTGGCCAGCCTGCCTCGCGGGCCCGGCCTGCAGCTCACCGGCCGGCTCAGCGGAGAGGTGACGGTCACGGGCACGCTGGACCGGCCGCGAACCGGCGGGGTGTTCACGCTGCGCGGCGTCACGGTGACGCGGCCCGGCATGCCGCCCGTCACGATCACGGAGGGCCAGGTGGAGCTGGCCGGAGACGTGGCCACCACTACGGGCGTGAAGATCAGCCTGGCCGGGGGCACGATCGAGCTGTCCGGGCAGATGCCGCTGGCGGCGGTCGTGACGGATCCCGGGCTGCGCGCCCGGCTCGGCATCGGCACCACTGCCCCCCTGAGCATCCAGGCGAAGCTGGACGTGGACCTGGCGGGCGTGCCCGCGCGTCCCGGGTGGACACTGGGCGGCAGGGCCGAGGGCGAGCTGACCCTGACCGGCAGCCTGACCCATCCCCACGGCTTCGGGTTCGTGGTGCTGCGCGGGGCCAGCGTGACGGCGCCGGGGGCGCCGCTCGTCTCCTCGGCCGACGGGCGCGTGGACCTGGACGGTGACGTGGCCTCCACCTCCGGCATCACCGCCTCCGTCGCGGGCGGGACAGTGACGCTCACGGGGAGCGTGCCGCTGGCTACCCTGGTGGGCGACACCGCGACGGCGCGGCTGCACCTGGCCCCCGGCGACACGCAGCTCGCATTGGTCTGGAGCGGAGTGCAGGCGGGCGCGCTGCAGGAGGCGTTCCGTCCCGACAAGCCCGCGACGCTACAGGCTTCGCTATCCGGCGAGGCGCGGCTGGACGGCAACTTCGACTCGATCCACCGCGTGCGCGGCGAGATCCAGGTCCCGCGCACATCGCTGAAGATCCAGGAGCTGGAGCTGCAGATGGAGGCCCTGTCGGTCCTCCTGGAGGCCGGGCGGATCACCGCCAACGGCCTCGTGGTCACGAGCGAGGCGGGGACCTTCCGCGCCGACGGCCAGGTGGACCTCGAGTCCCGGACGGTGGACGCGGCCGGCCACGGCCAGATGGAGCTGCGGACGTTGTCCCCTTTCCTCGAGGAGGCCTCGCTCACCGGCAACGCCCAGGTCGACCTGTCGGTGACGGGCTCGCTCGACGCCCCGCAGACGAACGGGACGGTGGCGGTGACGGACGGGACCCTGCGCGTGCGCGAGTTCCCGCAGGCCCTGACGGGCGTGAAGGCCGGCCTCACCTTCGACGGCCACACCTTGCGCGTCGCCGACACGACCGGTGTCCTCGGCGGCGGGACGGTGTCCGTGTGGGGCACCGCCCAGGTCTCCGGCCTGAGGCTGTCCGACGTGGCCCTCACGCTGAGCGCCCAGGACGTGGGCGTGCGCTACCCGGTGGGGGGCATCCATCGCCAGTCGCAGCGCCTGGCCGACATCAAGACCCGGCTGGACGCCGAGCTGAACGTCACGGGCAAGCCGGGCGACTACATGCTGGCGGGCGAGGTCAAGATCCTGCGGGGCCTGTACGACGCGGACATCTTCCCCGGCGAGGGCCTGCTCGCGCCCGAGGTCCCGCCCGCGCCGGAGACCCATTCCCCCTTCCAGCAGTCCGTGGCCTTGAACGTGACCATGACCACCGAGCACCCGTTCTACGTCCGCAACAACCTCGCCGAGCTGGAGGCGACCGGATCCTGGCGCGTGCGCGGGGA
>DAINRN010000207.1:2301-6485 GCA_036741815.1 Acidobacteriota bacterium | reverse complement strand
ATTTCTCCCCCCCGTCCCCCCTCACTTCGTGAGGGGGGAGCCGACGGCGCGAGCCGCGGCGGGGGGAGAAATAGCAGCACCAACCTCTCTGCGAAGGTTCGACGCCCCAGCCTAATACGTACCTACGAGCGCGGCGTGGAGGCGGACTTACGCCTGCTCACGCCCGGGCAAACGGTGTCGGCGGGCCCGTTCACCATCCATCCCATCCGCGTGGCCCACAGCGTCCTCGACAGCCTGGCCCTGGCCATCGAGACGCCCGCGGGCGTGGTGGTAGCGAGCGGCGACTTCAAGATCGATCCCGAGGCGCCGCCCGAGGAGCGTACCGACCTCGAGGCGCTGTCGGCGTGGGGCGACCGCGGGGTCCTGGCCCTCCTCTCCGACAGCACGAACGTGGAGCGCCGCGGCCGGTCCGGCGGCGAGTCCGAGGTGGTGCCGGCGTTCGAGGAGGTCCTCGGCCGGACGCGCGGGCGCGTGCTCGTCTCCTGCTTCGCGACGTCGATCCCGCGCATCCAGCGCGTGGCCGACGCCGCCCGGGCCGCGGGACGGTCCATCGCGTTCCTGGGCCGGCGCATGGTGGACAACGTCCAGGTGGCGACCGACCTGGGGCTGCTGCGGATACCCGCCGGAAGCGTGCTGCCCGCGAGCGAGCTCGCCTCCTACCCGGCGGGCCGCGTGGCCGTCTTCGTGGCGGGCAGCCAGGGCGAGCCGTTCTCCGCCCTTTCCATGGTCAGCGTGGACGAGCACAACGAGCTGCACGTGGGCCCCGGGGACACGGTCGTGATCTCGGCCCGGCCCATCCCCGGCAACGAGCGCGCGGTGTCGCGGGTCATGGGCAACCTGTTCCGGCGCGGCTGCGACGTCGTGCACCCGGGCACGGCCAGGGTCCACGTCTCCGGGCACGGCAACGAGGACGAGCTCGTGGAGCTGCTGGCGCGCGTGCGCCCGCGCTACCTGGTCCCCATCCACGGCGAGTACCGCATGCTCGCCCAGCACGCGCGGCTGGCCGTCCGCGCGGGACTGCCCGCGGACAACGTCCTCCTGGCCGAGGACGGCGACGTGCTGGCCCTGGGCCCCGCGGGCGCGCGCAAGGAAGCGCGGGTGGCGGCGGGCCGGGTCCTCCTCGACCGCTCCGGCGAGGCGGGCCTCGACGACGAGGTGGTGCGCGACCGCCGCCACCTGTCGGCGGAGGGCATCGTGGTGCCCGTCATCGTCCTGGACAGGCAGACGGGCCGCGTCGAGTCGTCCCCCGAGATCGTGACCCGAGGGTTCACGGGCGAGAGCGGGGCCCGGCTCCTGGAGGAGGCGGGACGGATCCTCCTCGAGACCGTGGAGTCGAGGCCGGAGGAGGAGCGGTTCGACCCCGCGCTGACCCGCGAGCGCGTGCGGACCGAGCTGCGCCGCTTCTTCCGCAAGCGGGCGCAGCGGCGGCCGATGGTGATCCCCGTGGTGATGGAGGTCTAGAGGCCCATGGCGAGCGACGCGAGGAACCGGCGACTGGCGGAGTTTCTGGGGCTCCTCTCATTCGGCCTGTCGCTGATGCTGCTCATCAGCCTCGGCACCTACAGCCCGACGGACCCCGCGCCCTTCTTCAAGGCCGGCACCACCGGCCCGGCGCGCAACTTCATCGGGCCCATCGGCGCCTTCCTGGCCGAGCTCCTCGTCCCCCAGCTCTTCGGGTTCGCGGCCCTGCTGCTCCCGCTCATCCTGGGGTGGGTGGGCTGGAGCCTCTTCTGGTGCCGGCCCTTCGACGCCCCGTATACCAAGGGCGCGGGGCTCCTCCTCCTCCTGCTCTCGACCACCGCGCTCCTGGCCATGGCCGTGGGCACCGTGACCTTCGGGGGCGAGACGCTGCGCGCGGGAGGGGCGACGGGCGAGCTCCTTTCCGGGACGCTCATCGCGAGCCTCAACCGGCCGGGCGCGTACATCGTCCTCGCCACCAGCCTCTTCGTGTCCGTCATCCTGGCCACCCAGTTCTCGTTCGCGACCGTGCTGTCGCTGGCAGCCGCCTTCCTCGCGGACCGCGCGCGCGTGGCCGCCGCGGCCTGGGTCCGCTTCCGGGAGGCCCGCCGCAAGGAGCGGATGAGGCGCGAGGTCATCAGGAAGCACACCCAGAAGGAGCGGGACCCGGAGCCGGCGGAAGAGAGCCTGCCCCGCGTGCGCAAGACGCGCCCGGCCGCGGAGGGGGAGGACGTGCCGCCCTCCGCCGCGCGGCCCGTGGCCGCGGCCGCCGCCGCCCCGCCCGCGCAGCAGGCCATCGCCTTCACGCCCGCCCCGAGCGTGACGCCCGAGCCGAAGGCGCGCAAGGCCGCCGCCAGCGAGCCCCCGACCACGCGGGGGGCCTACGTCATCCCGCCCACCACCATCCTGGACGAGATCAAGGTCGACGTGGCCATGGACAAGGTCAAGCTCTTCGAGAAGGCGCGGACGCTGCAGGGAAAGTGCGGCGAGTTCGGCGTCCTGGGGTCGGTGGTCGAGATCCATCCCGGCCCCGTGGTCACGACCTACGAGTTCAAGCCCGACGCCGGGATCAAGTACTCCAAGATCGTGGCCCTGGCCGACGACCTGGCCCTCGCCCTCGAGGCGGAGAGTATCCGCGTGGACCGCATGAGCGGCCGCGGGACGGTGGGGATCGAGATCCCGAACGAGGTCCGCGAGATGATCTCGTTGCGCGAGATCCTGGAGGGCGAGGCCTTCCGCAAGGCCTCGGGCCGCTTGACCCTGGCCCTGGGCAAGACGGTGGGCGGCGAGCCCCACGTCACCGACCTCGCGGCCATGCCCCACCTCCTCATCGCGGGCGCCACCGGCACCGGCAAGAGCGTGGGCCTCAACTGCATGATCGCGTCCATGCTCTACAAGGCCACCCCCGAGGAGGTGCGGCTCATCCTCATCGACCCCAAGCGCCTGGAGCTGGGCGTCTACGAGGACATCCCCCACCTGCTGGCCCCCGTGGTCACGGACGCCAAGATCGCCTCCAACGTCCTGAAGTGGGCGGTGTCGGAGATGGAGAAGCGGATCCGCAAGCTGGCCTCCGAGGGAGTGCGCAACATCGACCAGTACAACAACGTGGTCCGCGCCGAGCGCCCCGCGCCGGCGCCGGGAGAGGAAGAGGCCAGGCCGCTCCATTACATCGTGATCGTGATCGACGAGCTGGCGGACCTCATGATGGTCTCGTCGCACGAGGTGGAGGAGTCCATCACGCGCCTCGCGCAGATGGCCCGCGCGGTGGGCATCCACCTGATCCTGGCCACGCAGCGCCCGTCCGTGGACGTCCTGACCGGCCTCATCAAGGCCAACTTCCCCTCGCGCATCTCCTTCCGCGTGGCCGCGCGGGTGGACAGCCGGACCATCCTCGACTCCATCGGCGCCGAGCACCTGCTGGGCAAGGGGGACATGCTCTTCCTCCCGCCGGGCAGCGCGCGCCTGACGCGCATCCACGGGGCCTACGTGAGCGAGCAGGAGATCGCCCGGCTCACGTCCTACCTGCGCAAGACGGGCAAGCCCGCCTACGACGAGAGCGTGGGCAAGCAGGAGCGGGCCACGGACACCGCGGAGGCCTTCGCCCGCGACGAGCTGTTCGACGAGGCGGCGCGCTTCATCCTGCAGAGCGGGCAGGCCTCGACCAGCATGCTCCAGCGCCGCTTCCGGATCGGCTTCTCGCGGGCCGGCCGGCTCATTGACCTCATGGAGAGGGACGGGATCATCGGGCCCGCCGACGGGTCCAAGCCGCGCGAGATCCTGGTGGCGCCGGACTACTACGAGACCGTGGACGCCTGGCCCAGGTGATCCGAGCGACGCGACGGCCCGTGGCGGTGCTGGCCCTCGCGGCCGCGACCTTTCTCCCCTCGCCCGCGGCCGCGGCCTCTCGCGCGCGCAAGGCGGCGGTGGCCGCGCCCGCGCCGCGGGCCACGCCCCCCGGCCCGGACGCCGCGCTCTACGACGAGGCCAAGAAGGCCCTCGACGCCCTGCGCGCCTCGCCCAAGCGGCAGTCCCAACGCGCGGAGTGGGAGCGGGTGGTCATGCGCTTCCGCAAGGTGCCGGCCCGCTACCCGCAGAGCGGCTACTGCGACGACGCCCTGCTCGCGGTCGGCGACATCTACCGGCACATGGCGCGGAAGTTCTCCGTCCCCAGCTACGAGGACGACGCGGTCGGCACCCTGACGAAGAACGAGGACGGAGTGCCCTGC
>DAINRN010000207.1:0-2291 GCA_036741815.1 Acidobacteriota bacterium | reverse complement strand
AGGACGACGCGGTCGCCGCCTACCGGCGGCTGGTGGCGGAGTACCCGGCCAGCCGCAAGGGCGAGCCCGCCCTCTTCGCGGTGTTCGAGATCGCGCGGGAGCGCGGCGACCGCAAGCGGATGGCCGAGGCGGCCGAGGCCTACCTGCAGGCGTATCCGGACGCGACCCGGGCGGCCGACGTGAAGACGCTCATGAAGAAGGGCGCGCGGCGCGCCGCCGCCTCCGAGGCGCCGCTGCCCAAGCCGCCGCCGCCCGGCCTGGCGCAGGTCTTCAACCTGCGCTTCTGGAGCGGCGAGTCCTCCACGCGCGTCGTGCTCGACGTGGAGAAACAGGTGCGCTACCGGTGGGACCGCATCGCGGACCCCGACCGGCTGTGGGTCGACCTCGACGGCACGCGCCTGCACCCGAACCTCGTCGACCGCAGCTTCCCCGTCGGCGACGGCCTGCTGGAGAAGGTGCGCATCGGCCAGAACCGGGACGACGTGGTCCGCGTGGTCCTCGACTTCAAGGACGTCAAGGACCATTCGATCTTCTACCTGGAGAACCCGCTCCGCCTGGTGGTGGACGTCCGGGGGAACCCGCGGCCCGTGGTGGCCTCGGCGGAGAAGCCGACGCCGCCGCCGGTGTCGTCCGTGTGGACCGTGCACACGCCGCGGCCGTCGCCGTCCCCCTCCTCGGGCACGACGGCCTCGCCGGCTCCTCCGGATCCCGCTGTGGACTCGATGCCGCCACGCCGGGTGGCGGGGATCACGCCGCCCGACCCGCAGCCGCAGCCCGGGCCGCGCCAACCCTCTGCGCCCCGCCTCGTGATCGAGGGGACCGAGCCGCCCAAGCGTGGCGCGGCCGCCGCCGCCCGGCCCTCGCCCTCGCCGCCGCTCCCGCCGCAGGCCAACCGCGCCGGGTCCTACAGCCTGGCCCGCCAGCTGGGCCTGGGGGCCCGCCGCATCGTCATCGACGCGGGCCACGGCGGCCACGACCCCGGCACCATCGGCCGCGGCGGCCTCCAGGAGAAGGACCTGGTGCTGGACGTCGCCCTGCGCGTGCAGCGCCTGGTGCGCGAGGAGCTGGGGGCCGAGGTGGTCATGACGCGGTCCACCGACGTCTTCATCCCGCTCGAGGAGCGCACCGCCATCGCCAACTCGAAGGGGGCCGACCTCTTCCTGTCCATCCACGCCAACAGCAGCCGCAACCCCAAGGCCAAGGGCATCGAGACGTACTTCCTGAACTTCGCCGCCGACCCGCACGCGGAGAGCGTGGCCGCCCGCGAGAACGCCATCTCCGCGGCCACCCTCAAGGACCTGCAGAACCTGGTGAAGGCCATCACCCTCAACAGCAAGATCGACGAGAGCAGGGACTTCGCGGCCTCGGTGCAGGAGGCCATGGTCGAGAACATGAAGGCGCGCGACCCCGACGTGCAGGACCGGGGCGTGCACACCGCGCCCTTCTACGTCCTGATCGGCGCCAACATGCCCAGCGTCCTGGCGGAGATCGCCTTCGTGAGCCACCCCGACGAGGAGCGCCTGCTGAAGGAAGGCGAGCACCGCGAGCGCATCGCCCAGGGCCTCTTCGACGGCGTGCGGTCGTACCTCGAGGCCCTGAACCGCACGCAGACGCGGCAGTTGACCGAGGGTTCCCGCGGGTCTACAGTGGCTTGGGGAGACCGAAGGTGAACCCGCAGCCCTCGCCCGACGTGATCTGGGTGCCCGTGCAGAAGCCGGTCTTCGACCTCGCCGGGGTCGTCCTCTCGTCGCTCGGCCTCGCGGGGATCTGCGCGGCCGTGGCCTTCGTGCTGGGCACGGCCCTGGGCGTCTACTTCATCCTGCGCGCCCGCCGCCGGGCCGACCCGCTCGCGGGCCACACCACCCTGCACCTGGCCATCCCAGACCGCGCCGCGTAGCGGCGCGGTCCTCTGTTTAACGCGTCGCGTTATTCGTTGTTGACTCTAATGACGCGTTGCGTTATATTGTCGTCGTGACTGACCGCGCTCCGTCCCTCCCCGCCGGCCGCGTCATCAAGCGCTACGGCAACCGCAAGCTCTACGACGCGCGGAAGGGCCGCTACGTGACCCTGGACGACCTGGCGGCCATGGTGGCCGCGGGCCAGGAGGTGCGGGTCGTGGACCAGGAGACCGGCGCCGACCTCACCACCGTCACCCTGGCCCAGGTGATCCTGGAGGGGATCAAGGAGCGCACGGCCAGCATCCCCGGCCAGGTCCTGGCCCGCCTCATCCGCTACGGGTCGGCACCCCGCGGTCCGGGCCCGGACTGGAGCCCGCAGCAGGCCGCCGCCCG
>DAINRN010000206.1:0-6512 GCA_036741815.1 Acidobacteriota bacterium | reverse complement strand
GGCGTGGCCAAGCTCAAGGAGACCCAGACCGGCGACACGCTCGCGGACAAGGCGGCGCCGGTCGTGTACGAGCCCGTGCACTTTCCCGAGCCCGCCACGACGTTCGCGATCGAGCCGAAGACGCGCGGCGACGAGGACAAGATCTCGCAATCGCTGCGGCGGATCATGGAAGAGGACCGCGTGCTGCGGCTGTCGGTCGACTCCCAGACCCACGAGATGCTGCTGTCCGGAGTGGGCCAGCTGCACGTCGAGGTCGTCGTCGGCAAGCTCAAGAAGCGCTACAAGGTCGAGGTCAATCTCAAGAAGCCGAAGATCCCCTACCGCGAGACGATCAAGGGCGCGGCCGAGGGCCACGGCCGCCACAAGAAGCAGACGGGCGGCCACGGCCAGTTCGGCGACTGCAAGATCCGCATGAAGCCGCTGCCGCGGGGCGGGGACTTCAAGTTCGTGGACGACATCTTCGGAGGCTCCATCCCCAAGAACTTCATCCCCGCGGTGGAGAAGGGCATCCAGGACGCCCGGCTGCGCGGCTACGTAGCCGGGTTCCCCATGGTGGACTTCCAGGTGGAGCTCTTCGACGGCCAGTACCACGACGTGGACTCCTCGGAGATGTCGTTCAAGATCGCGGGCTCGCTGGCCTACAAGGACGCGGTGGCCAAGTGCCGGCCCACCATCCTGGAGCCCATCATGAAGGTGGAGATCGCAGTCCCGGAGGAGTACGCGGGGGCGGTGATGGGCGACCTCTCGAGCCGCCGCGGCCGGCCCCAGGGCATGGAGCCGCGCGGCAGCCTCCAGGTCATCAAGGCCGAGGTGCCGCTCTCGGAGATGCTCTCCTACGACGCGGAGCTGACCTCGATGACCGGCGCGCGCGGCTCGTACCACATGGAGATGTCGCACTACGACGAGGTGCCGAGCCACCTGCAGGAGAAGATCGTGGCCGCCTCGAAGGCCGAGCGCGGGGAGGTCAAGGAAGAGGCATGAGGCTCCCCGGACTCCTCCTGGTCGGCGTCCTCCTGGCCGCCCCCGCCTGGCCCCAGGGCGCCGGGGGAGCGCCCCGCGTCGCCGGCAGCGAAGTGCCCGCGCCCAAGCGCACCAAGTTCGTCTCGCCGCAGTACCCGCCCAACGCCCAGGCCCGCGGCCTCCGCGGGATCGTGATCCTCGAGCTGGTGATCGACACCGAGGGCAAGGTGGCGTCCGTCACCGTGACCCGCAGCGTCCCGCCCTTCGACGACGCCGCCGTGCTGGCCGCGCGCCAGTGGGAGTACGAGGTCACGCGCGTGGACGGCCAGCCGGTTCCCGTGCGCCTCAGCGTGCCCATCACTTTCACCATGCCGGTACCGCGGGTGTCGCGGCAGGATGGGATCCCCGACCTCGTCCAGGGCGTCAACCCCGCCTTCCCCGCGGGCCGGGAGGGCCCGGCGTCGGTGGTGGTCGAGGTGACGCTCGAGGCCACCGGCCAGGTAACCGAGATGGAGATCATGAGCGGCGAGAACGCCTTCGCGGACGCGCTGCTCGAGGCCCTCAAGACCTGGCGCTTCGCGCCCGACAGCGCAGGGGACACGATCGCCTTTCGCGTGGAGGCCGATTTCGTCCCCCCCAAGGGAGGGGCACCGCACGTGGAGCTGCGGCTGACGGGCCTGCGCAGGAGCCAGACCGCGGCCGTCCGGGAGCCATCGCCGGAGCCGCCCGCCGCGCCGTCACCGGAGCCGGCGGCGGCGCCGCCGGCGGAACCGACGCCGTCGCCCGCACCGATGCCGTCGCCCCCAACCAGCGCCCCGCCCTCACCCGCGCCCGGCGCCGAAGCGGTGAGATCGGCCTCCAACCCCGTGCCGCCCCCGACGAGCGCGCCGCCCCTGTCGGGCAAGGTGGTGCCGCCATCCGGGCCGCCCGTCGAGACCCTCGGCCCGGTCACGGCTCCGCCCACGGGCGCGCCCGCGGCCCCCCCGCCGCTGCCGCCGGTCTCCGCGGTCCGCGACGTCACGCTGGAAGCGGGAGTGCCCGACCTGACGCGCGGGCGGAGGCCCGTGGTGCCGCCCCTGGCGCGGATGGCGTCAGCCACCGGGACCGTCGACGTCCGTTTCGCGGTGGACGCCTCCGGGGCGGCGTCGGTCCAGGACGTGACGGGTCCTGACCTGCTGAAGCAGGCGGCGCGCCAGGCCGTGGCCACCTGGGTCTTCCGCCGCACCACGGCGGACCGCCTGCACCTGATCGCGTCGTTCGCCTACGGCGCCGCCACGGCCACGGCGACCGTCCGACGAGACGAGTAGGATCCCCGCCGGCGGCTACGAGCTACTCGGCTTCCTTCTCGGGCTTCCGCGACGCCTTGCCCCGGTCCGCCTTCGCCCCCTTCGACTCCGCCTTCTCGCCCTTGGGCTTGGCGGACGGCGCCTTCTTCGCGGGCGTCTTGGTCTCCGTCGCGGCGGCCTTCTTGCCCTTCTCGTCCTTCTTGCCGGGCTGGTACTCGGACCCCAGCAGCTCCACCACCGCCATCTCCGCCCCGTCGCCGCGGCGGGTGCCCAGGCGCAGGATCCGGGTATAGCCGCCCGGGCGCGCGGAGTAGCGCGCGCCCAATGTGTCGAACAGCTTCTTCAACACCTCGGGGTCCTGGATGTCGCGCGCCACCTGGCGCCGCGCGTGCAGGCGGTCGTCGTCCCGCTTGGCCAGCGTTATGAGCTTCTCCGCATAGGGGCGGAGCTCCTTGGCCTTCATGAGCGTGGTCTGGATCCGCTCCCGCTCGAACAGGGCGGTGGCCAGGTTGCGCAGGAGGGCGGTCCGGTGCGGGGTGATGCGCCCCAGCTTACGGTAGGCAACGCGGTGCCGCATGGCGGGCCTTCTAGCTCCTCTCCGTGGGCTGCGGATAGTTGTCGAGCTTCATGCCCAGCGACAGGCCCATGCCGGCCAGGATCTCCTTGATCTCGTTGAGCGACTTGCGGCCGAAGTTCTTGGTCTTCAGCATCTCGCTCTCGGTCTTCTGGACCAGCTCGCCGATGGTGCGGATGTTGGCGTTCTTGAGGCAGTTGTAGGAGCGCACGGACAGCTCCATCTCGTCCACGCTCTTGTTGAGCTTCTCCCACCACACCTCGCGGTCCTGCTCGCTGATCTCCACCGGCGTCTCGCCCTCGCCCTCCTCCTCCTCGATGTTGATGAAGATCGTGAGATGGTCCTTCATGAGCTTGGAGGCCAGGCCCACCGCGTCGCGCGGCGAGACGGCCCCGCTCGTCCAGACCTCGAGGGTCAGCTTCTCGTAGTCCGTGGCCTGGCCCACGCGGGCATTCTCCACGAAATAGTTGACCTTCTTGATGGGCGAGTGGACGGAGTCCACCGGGATCCACCCGATGGACAGGTCCTCGTCGAAGTTCTTGTCCGCGGAGACGTAGCCGCGGCCCTGCTTCACCCTCATCTCCACGGACAGCGTCGAGCCCTGGCCCAGGGTCGCGATGTAGGCCTCGGGGTCCAGGATCTCGATGTCCGGGTCGGGGGTGATGTCCTTGGCGCGCACCTCGCCCGCCTCCGACGTCTTGAGGAGGAGGGTCTTGGGGTGCTCGACGTGCATCTTCAGGGGAACCCGCTTGAGGTTCAGGATGAGGTCGGTGGTGTCCTCCATCGCGCCGGGGATGGGGGAGAACTCGTGGAGCACGCCCTCCACCCGCACCGCGGTGATGGCGGTCCCTTCGATGCTCGAAAGCAGCACTCGGCGCAGGGCGTTCCCCACGGTCGTGGCGAACCCCCGCTCGAAGGGCTGCGCGGAGAAGCGGCCGAAACGGTCGGTCAGGCCCTCGCGGTCCATCTCGAGCCGCTTGGGCTTCTGGAACCCTTTCCACAGCATGTTCTGAATGTCCTCTTCAGGGGCGGGGCGGGCGCGCAGCCGCTCGGGCCGGCGCCGCCGCCGCGATTGCTACTTCGAGTACAGCTCGACGATGAGCTGTTCCTGGATCGGGAAGTTGACGTCGTCCCTCGCGGGCATCGACAGCACCTTCCCCTTCATCGCCGCCGCGTCCAGCTCCAGCCACTTCGGGACGCCGCGGCCCTTCACCGCCTCGATGGATGCGGTGACCAGCACGTTCTTGGCCGCCTTGGGGCTGACCGCGATGACGTCGCCCTCCTCCACCTGGTAGGAGGGAATGTTCAGTCTCCGCTCGTTCACCCGCACGTGCCCGTGGCGCACGAGCTGGCGGGCCTGGTCGCGCGAGCTGCCGAAGCCGAGCCGGTAGACGACGTTGTCGAGGCGACGCTCCAGCTTGCTCAGCAGAAGCTCGCCCACCACGCCCTTCTCCTGCGCGGCGCGGTCGAAGGTGAGGCCGAACTGTCCCTCCTGCATGCGGTAGAGACGCTTCACCTTCTGCTTCTCGCGGAGCTGCAGGCCGTAGCCCTGCAGCTTGCTCTTGATGCGCCCCCCCTTGCCGTGCTGCCCGGGGGCGTAGTTCCGCTTCTCGATGGCGCACTTCTCGGTGAAGCAGCGGTCGCCCTTGAGGAAGAGCTTCATGCCCTCGCGACGGCAGAGGCGGCAGACGGGACCCGTATATCTCGCCACTATTTCGCTCCGTTACACCCGGCGCCGCTTGGGCGGCCGGCAACCGTTATGCGGGATGGGGGTGACGTCCCGGATGGACTTGATCTCCACCCCGGCCGCCTGCAGGGCGCGGATGGCCGACTCGCGGCCGCTGCCCGGTCCCTTTACCCGGATGTCCAGGGAGCGCAGGCCGGAGTCCTTGGCCGCCGTAGCCGCGGCCGAGGCCGCTTGCTGGGCCGCGAAGGGCGTTCCCTTCCGCGATCCCTTGAATCCGAGGGTGCCCGCGCTCGACCAGGTGACGACGTTGCCCTCGAGGTCGGTGATGGTGACGTGGGTGTTGTTGAAGGAGGCCTGGACGTGGGCGATGCCGTGCACCACGTGCTTCTTCTCCTTCTTGCTCTTCTTGGAGGCGGCCTTCTTCTCGGGGGCGGCTGGCGTCGTCTCGGACATCGATTCCCTTTCTTAAGGCTTGGTCGCAGCGGGAGCGGCGGCCCTGGGCCTGATCAGCGCCCGGCGGGGGCCCTTGCGCGTGCGGGCGTTGGTATGCGTCCGCTGTCCGCGCACGGGAAGGTTGCGGCGGTGGCGCATGCCCCGGTAGGAGCCGATCTCCATCAAGCGCTTGATGTTCATGGCCATGTCCTTGCGGAGGTCGCCTTCCACGCCGCCCTCGGCGTCGATGATCTTGGCGATGCGGCTCGCCTCCTCCTCGGACAGGTCCTTCACCCGCACGCTGGGCTCGATGCCCGCCTTGCCCAGGATCTTCTTGCTGCGCGAGACCCCGATCCCGTAGATGTACGTGAGGGCGATCTCCACCCGCTTCTGCCGGGGGAGGTCCACGCCTGCGATGCGCGCCATTCTCTTACCCCTGCCTCTGCTTGTGCTTCTGGTTGCTGCAGATGATGCGCACCACGCCCTGCCGGCGCACCACCTTGCACTTCACGCAGATCTTCTTGACCGACGACCGCACTTTCACTGGGTCTCCCGCCTATCGAAAACTCTTGATCTTAACACGGAAGGTGCCACTTTCAGAAGCGCCTCCGTACGATGCGGCCCCGGCCGGCGTCGTAGGCCAGGAGCTCCACCACCACCGCCTCCCCGGGGAGGATCCGCCTCAGGCTGGCCGCCCCCGTGACGTGGGCCACCACCTGAGGGCGGGCCTCGGTCTCCAGCTGGACGCGGTAGAGGGCGTTGGGCAGCGATTCCAGCACGGTGCCGGGGACCTCCACGGCGACCGGTACTCCGGCCCCGGATTCTGCCCCTCCCGTGCCCCTAGACACGGTTCTCCCGCCCCAGGCCGTAGGGGTAGGGGTCGGACAGGATCCACGGGCCTTCCTCGGTGACCGCCACCGACAGCTCGAAGTGCGCGGACAGGCTGCCGTCCTCGGTGACCGCCGTCCAGCCGTCCTCGAGGACACGGACGGCGGGGCCGCCGACGTTGACCATGGGCTCGATGGCCAGGCACATGCCCGGCACCAGGCGCTGACGACGGCCGGGCGGCCCGTAGTTGGGGACCTGCGGCTCCTCGTGCAGCTGGGTCCCGATCCCGTGCCCCACGAACTCGCGGACCACCGAATAGCCCTCGCCCTCGGCATGGGTCTGGATCGCGTGGCCGATGTCGCCCACGCGGTTCCCGGGGTGGCAGGCGGCGATGCCCGCCCGCAGGGCCTCCTCGGTCACGCGCATCAGGCGCCGCGCCTCCTCGCTCACGCGGCCCACGCTCACGGTGCGGGCGGCGTCGCCGTAGAAGCCGTCCACCACGCAGCCCAGGTCGAGGCCCACGATGTCGCCTTCCTCGAGCTTGCGGTCCCCCGGTATGCCGTGGACCACCTGCTCGTTGACCGAGATGCAGAGGGTGGCGGGATAACCGCGGTAGCCCAGGAAGGCCGGCCTGGCGCCCTCTTTCTGGATGCGCTCGCGGGCGATGCGGTCCAGCTCCCGGGTGGGGACGCCGGGGGCGGCCGCGGACGCCAGCTCCTCCAGGGCGTCCATCACGATCCGGCAG
>DAINRN010000205.1:0-6525 GCA_036741815.1 Acidobacteriota bacterium | reverse complement strand
GGAAACGCATGAGCCGCGCGCGCGCGCTCGAATGCCTCGGCATCGCGCCAGGGGCCTGGCGACCTACACCCACCCCAGAGCAGGCTACGCTACGGGCAGGGCCGGATGCTGTTCAATTGTGAACACCGGGCACATCTCCCCGCTGGTCGGACGCTCCGCCGTCTCCTGCTCGCGGCGCAGCGTATCCGTGAGCTGCGCGGGAAAGAGGGTCGCCCCGTGCTCCAGCTCCGCTGCCGGGGGATTCGGGGCATTCCTCGTGGCGACCTTCGCGCGCGGGCGCGCGATGATGTCGCTGCGGTGTAGCGCCAGGAATTCGTGGAACACGGCGACCTCCAGGAAGGCATCTTGTAAACGGATGCCCAACCCGGTTACTGTTCAATTGTGGACGCCCCGACTCTTGCCGGGCGCCTTTACCCGGGGGGATAATAGGCGCCGATGAAACGGAAGAAGGAGCACGCCTTCGACCTCCAGGACTTCCTCAATTCGGCGGGAGTGGCGCGCAAGGTCGTGGACTTCCGGAGGAAGCAGAAGGTCTTCTCGCAAGGCGATCCGGCAAACGCCGTGCTGTACGTCCAGGAAGGGGTGGTGCGGCTCTCCGTGCTCTCTGCGGCGGGCAAGGAAGCCGTGGTCGGCATGATGGGCGCCGGTGACTTCTTCGGCGAAGGGTGCCTGGCCGGCCAGCCGCTGCGCATGGGCAGCGCGACCGCGCTCCTTCCCACGCGGCTCCTCGTCGTCGAGAAGAAGACGATGGTGCGCGTGCTGCACGAGCAGCATGCGCTCGCCGACCGGTTCATGGCCTACGTCCTGGGGAGGAACATCCGGATCGAGGAGGACCTGATCGACCAGCTCTTCAACTCGAGCGAGAAGCGGCTGGCCCGCGCGCTCCTGCTGATGGCGCGCTACGGCATGGAAGGACCTCCGCGGAAGATGCGGGTCAAGGTCTCGCAGGAGATCCTGGCGGAGATGGTGGGGACGACGCGCTCGCGGGTGAACTACTTCATGAACAAGTTCCGGAAGCTCGGGTTCATCGAATACAACGGCGGCATCCGGATCCACGACGCGCTCTTGAGCGTCGTCCTGCACGAGTAGCCGCGCTAGGACCGCCGCTCCAACGCCGGGCGGTCCCACCGGGCCAGGTCCGCCGCCGCGTCGTAGGTGCTCTGCAGGAAATCCGTCAGGAACGCGTCAGGATCGGGCGCCGCGCGCACCGCGTCGTAGGGCAGGATGAACTCGCGCAGCTCCGGGTGGTAATAGGCCCCCGCCGGACGCACGGCGGCCTTCGGCAACCCCGCGGGCTCCGGGTACGAGTAGGCGTAGAAGGCCGGCTCGCCGAGGGCCCCGCCGCCGGGCCACCAGCCCGCGCTGATGCACTCGTGCGAGTAGGCCTCGCGGGTGACCCAGTCGGCGAGGTTGGTGATGCCGCCGGGATGCGGCGGGGCCGGCCGGCCGGAGAACCGCGTGCAAGACAGATCGAACCCGCCCCACCAGAAGTGCACGGGGCTGCACTTCCCTAGGAACCGGCCGCGGAAGGCCCGCAGCGCGCGGTCCGCCTGGACGAGCGCCCGCCAGCAGCGTTGCGCCGCGTCGGGGTCGTACGCGGCGTGCTTCCGGTCGTCGACGAAGGGGATCGCGTCCGGGATCTCGGCGGGCATGGGCCGGATGCGCACGTCCATCCCTAGGTCTCGCAGCAGGGCGCGGTATTCGCCGTAGAAGTCGGCCACGGACCTCGGGGCAAGGGCCAGCGCCCGCGTGGCCCCGTCGCTGCGGCGCACCACCAGCCGGTGATCGAGGAAATCGAAGTCGATGTCCACCGTGTCCGCGCCGTAGGGCAGGGGCGACCCGCCCAGGCCGCGGCTGGTCACGTACAAGGCGACCTGCCACCAGTGGTTCTGCATGGGCGCGAGCGCGAGGCGCGTCTTGCCCACGATCTGCGCCCACAGGTGGAGGGTCTCGCAGGTCGCACGCCACTGCTCGAGGGGCAAGGCCGGCCAAGCGGCGCGGTTGCTCATCCCGCCCGCGGCGCGGGCTCCATCATCAGGTCGTCCGGGTAGCAGTAGCCCCAGTCCTCGCCGGGCTCGAAGCTCCGGATGATCGGGTGATGGGTCTTCCGGATGTGGGCAGTGGCGTGCCGGTTCGGAGAGCTGTCGCAGCAGCCCACGTGGCCACAGGTCAGGCAGAGCCGCAGGTTGACCCACTCGCTGCCGATGGCCAGGCACTCCTCGCAGCCCTGTGGCGTGCGCGGTCCGACGTCCCGGACGGAACCCAGGTGAGTGCAGCGGTCGCCCATGCCCCGATCTTCCCTCGCGGGCGGAAGCGCTTCAACCGGCCCTCCATCACACCACCCGCGTCTTCCAGGTCCCGCGCCGGAAGTACGCGACGGCGACCACTGCGATCACCGTCTCCGCGATGGTGATGGCCCAGTAGACGCCCGTCGGCCCCAGGCCGGCGCCGGTGGCCAGCGTCCAGGCCAGCGGGATCTGGAACAGCCAGTAGCAGAAGAAATTGATCCAGGTGGGGGTCACCGTGTCCCCCGCCCCGTTGAAGGCCTGCACCATGACCATGCCCCAGGCGTAGGCCGCGTAGCCGTAGCTGATGATGCGCAGGCACTCCGCGCCCACCGCGCGCACCGCGGGGTCGGCGGAGAAGAAGCCCACCAGCGGCTCCGCGAAGACGATGAACGTCAGGCCCACGAGGGTCAGGAAGCCCATGTTGTAGGCGCCCGTGAGCCAGACGGAGCGCTCCGCCCGCTCGGGCTTGCCGGCCCCGAGGTTCTGGCCCACCAGCGTGGCCGCCGCGTTGCAGAGCCCCCACGAAGGCAGGATGAACACGACCACGATGCGGATGGCGATGGTGTAGCCGGCGAGCGCGGCCGCCCCGAACGGCGTGAGGATCCGGACCAGGGCCAGCCAGCTCGCGGTGGCGATCAGGAACTGGACGATCCCGCCCACGGACACCCGCAGGAGGCGGAGGATCACCGGCCCGTCCACCCGCAGGTGCCGGCGCCGTACTTCGACGCGGCCGCCGCGCGACAGGGCCCTCAGCTGATAGAGCACGCCCGCCGCGCGCCCGAAGGTCGTGCCCATGGCCGCTCCCGCGATCCCCATCTCCGGGAACGGGCCCAGCCCGAAGATCAGGCACGGGTCGAGGACGATGTTGACGCCGTTGGCCAGCCAGAGCGCCCGCATGGCGATGGTGGCGTCTCCCGCCCCCCGGAAGATCGCGTTGATGAGGAACAGGAGCAGGATGGTGGCGTTGCCGCCGAGCATCCAGGCGGTGTAGGTCCAGTTCTCTTCCACCAGGCCGGCCGGCATCCCCATCAGCGCGAGGAGCTCGCGCGGCCAGAGCACGCCGACCAGGCCCGTGGGCACGGCCACCAGCACCCCGAGCAGGATCGCCTGCACGGCGGTGAGCGCCGCCGCCTCGGGATCCTTCTCGCCGATGCGCCGCGCCACCGTGGCCGTGGTGGAGAGCGAGAGTCCCAGCGCCACCGCGAAGACGAGCGTCAGCATCGCCTCGGTCACGCCGACCGTGGCCACCGCGTCCGGCCCCAGCCGCCCCACCCAGAAGACGTCCAGGATCCCGAACAGGGACTCCATGGACATCTCCAGGATCATGGGAACGGCCAGCAGCAGGACCGCGCGGCCCAGCGGGCCCTGCGTGTAGTCCTGCTGGCTGCCGGCCACGGCCTCCCGTACCGACGTCCAGAAGGACTGTCGCTGTTCGAGCACCATGGGGCCTTTCGATTCTGTCGTCACGTCTATTCCTCGACCCCCCACCCTATCCCTCCCCACATAGGGGGAGGGAACTGTGGTTGCGCGATAGGCTCCGCGCTTGCTGCTTCCCCCAAATGAAAAAGGCCTTCCGGGTTGGCACCCCGGAAGGCCCTCGTCGCGATGAGTTCAGGCCGGTCCTAGGGTGCTCCGCCCTCCCGGGCAAAGACAATGTCGATCTGGGGCGAGCGGACTTTCACCTTGGACTCCGGCGCGATTCTAGACGCCGTCCGAACGGCTCGTCAAGGGAATACGCGCTCCCTCAGTTGAAGAAGCCGGGATAGAACGTGCCGCTCGTGTCCGCCGTCGTGCACAGGGCCTCGTCCAGGGTGTTGCCCGTGTCCTTGCAGCAGGGAGTCTGCGCCGTGCAGGTCAGGCCCTGGAGCAGCGTGGCCGCGCCCACGGTCTGGCCCAGCGGCGACGGGTGGAAGCAGTCGCAGCAGTTGAGCAGCGCGGCCGGGAAACGGACGCGCCAGGCCGCGTCGCTGTAGGCGACGACCACGCCGTCCGCCTTCGTCGCGCCGCCCACCGTCTGGCCCGCGATCGTGACCACGGGCGAGGTGCCCCCCGGCGGGATGGCGGCGTACTCCCCGGACACGCGCTCGGCGACGTCCCGGTAGGCGCGGGCGGTGAGGTACGTGTCGATCAGCCGCTGCGGCGAGCAGTCCAGGGTCAGCGAGCCGCAGATGCCGTTGTCGGCGCCGAAGATCCAGCCGGTGTAGGCGGCGGCCTTCCAGACCTTGCTGCACTTCAGGAAGGCCTGGCAGTTCTGCTTGTTCCCGTGGTTGCACAGCTCGGATACGCGCACCATCGCGGCCACCCCGATGCGCGACGCCTCGATCCTGCCCGCGTGACGCGGTGGTGTCAAACAACATTTCGTTGACCGCCGCCACCGGGAAGGATTAGCCTCGGGCCTCCATGCCCTGTCGAGCCGCCCTCCTCGTTTCCGTTCTCTCTGCGTTCAGCCTGCGCCCTGCTCAACCGGCGGAGACCGCCGGGGCGACCCCCCTCGTCGTCGAGCGCGCGACGGCGTGGACGGACCTGTTCGACCGGATGAAGGGCTGGACGGGAGCGGACGGCATCTATTCCATCCCGCTCTCCGGGCAGGAGACGCCGGGCGCCGACACGCCGACGCTTTTCGTCTTCAGCGACACCTTCATCGGGGAAGTCGGGCGGGATGGATTGCGCAAGCCCGGGGCCACCATCGTCAACAACACCCTGGCGCTGCTGTATCCCAACCAGCCGGCGCCGGCCAACATCCATTTCTTCTGGGGCAAGGACGGCGACGGCCATCCGCGCGCCGTCTTCATCCCCGAGACGCCGGATACCGATCCCGGGGACTGGTACTGGCTCGGGGACGGCGTGGCCCTGGACGGACGGGCGCACCTCTTCGCGCTGCGCATGAAACTCGGCGACGGCGGGCCGTTCAACTTCGCCGTGGCCGGCATCGCGCGCATCACCCTGCCCCTGGACAGCCCCCACCCGATCCAGGAGCAGGTCCAGGTCGACACGCCGCTGTATTTCAAGACGGCCGACGGGGCGTACGAGCACCTCTTCGGGGCCGCGATCACGCCCAATACGTCGGAGGCGGGAGCGCCCGCGCCGGACGGATACATCTACGTGTACGGGGTTCGCTCGGACCTGGCCACCGGCAAGAAGGAGGCGATCGTGGCCCGCGTCCTGCCCGGCGAGTTCGAGTCGTTCAGCTCCTGGCGCTACTGGAACGGTGCCGGCTGGGTGCCGGAGATCGGTGAGGTGGCGCCCCTGCCCGGCACGGGCTGGCTCTCCAGCGAGTTCAGCGTCACGCCGCTGCCCGACGGCCCGTATCTGCTCGTCTACCAGAAATTCGGGATCGGCCAGGAAACGGCCGCGCGACTCGGGGCCTCGCCCACCGGACCCTTCGGACCCGCCGTGACCTTGTGGACGTGCCCCGAGGCGGACGTCGATCCCGACATCTACTGCTACAACGCCAAGGCCCATCCGCACCTTTCACAGCCCGACGAGCTGATCATCAGCTACAACGTCAACACCTTCGATTTCGCCGACCATGTCTACGCTGACATCTACCGGCCGCGTTTCATCCGCGCGCGGCTCGGAGCGATGTTCTCGGTCCCTCCAGCCGATCCTGAAGCGGAAGTTCCTGGCACCGTGACCCAAGTCACCCCGATAAAATCACCCTTGCGCATCGCCGCAGGAACACACTAGAGTCGAAGAATGGACTTTCGAGCGGGGCACCTCCGCACGCGGTCCGAGCGCCGCCGGACCGATGGCCCCAGGCCGGAGGGGGTACAGTGGGAGCGGCGCCAGTCTGAGTTGGCCATGATCTGCTGGAAGAGCGCTGACGGCACCGAATCGTCCGGCCATCCGTTGCCGCGCGCTCACGCCGAAGCCCTTCTCCGTGCCTTCGTGGGGCACTACCCGTTGCCGACCTTCTGGCTCGAGGTCCCGCCGGCGCTTCGACTTCGCTGACCGCTGAGTCACCCAGCGCGGTGGCGGAGCCAACATGGGACGCGAAGCTCCGAAGATAGCCCTGTTCGGCGCCGCCGGCGCCATCGGCCAGAGCATCGCCGCTGCCCTGCATCAGGCCGGGCGGCCGTATCGGGTGGTGGGGCGCTCGCGCGAGTCCCTGGTCCGATCGTTTGGACAGGATCCACGGGCCGAGGTCGTCACCTGGAATCCGGACGATCCCGAGTCCGTCCGCGCCGCCGCGCGTGGCATCGACACCATCGTCTACCTGGTCGGCGTCAATTACTGG
>DAINRN010000204.1:0-6526 GCA_036741815.1 Acidobacteriota bacterium | reverse complement strand
AGGTCCTGACGGTCGCTGACGCCCGCCGGGCGCCCGTTGTAGGTGACGCCGTGGCCCACGGCGCCCAGGAAGCATTCGCCCGTGGCGGGGTTGGCTACCCCGCCGGCCACCGCGTGGCCATCCTCGACGAGGCCGATGGACACGCACCATTCCGGGACGCCCTCCACGAACTCCTTGGTGCCGTCCAGGGGGTCCACCGCCCAGACCCGATGGCGCGAGAGACGGCTCTGGTCGTCCTGGCTCTCCTCGGAGAGCCAGCCCTCGCCGTCGCGGGGCAGGATCCGCGCGAGGGCCTCGTCCACCTGCCGGTCCGCCTCCGTCACCGGCCCCCGTCCACCGGCCTTCGTCGCCGCCACCACCGCGCCGGGGCGAAAGGACCGGAGGATCTGAACGGCCGCGTCCAGGCCCGCCTGGATGCGCGCGAGCACCGCGGAGGGGTCGCCCGCGCCGTCCGCGCCCGGCACGCGGCCGGACGTGCTAAGCGGTGGCACCGGCGCGGTCGAGGAAGCCCTGCTCCTCGAGGTAGCCGAACACGGCGTCGGCCGCCTGCTCGGGGGTGAGGTCGGAGGTGTCGAGCGTCATCTCCGCGTCCTCGGGGGCCTCGTAGGGGTCGGAGATGCCGGTGAACTCCTTCAGGATGCCGGCCCGCGCTTTGGCGTACATGCCCTTGCGGTCCCGCTGCTCGCACACCTCGAGGGGCGTGGAGAGGTGGATGAGCGCGAACCCGCCGTAGGGCTGCACCATCGCGCGCACCTCCTTGCGCACCACGTCGTAGGGGGCGATGGGCGCGCACAGCGCGATGCCGCCGTTCTTGGTGATCTCGGAGGCCACGAAGCCGATGCGCATGATGTTGAGGTCGCGGTGCGCCTTCGAGAAGCCCAGCTCCGAGGAGAGGTGCTTGCGCACGATGTCGCCGTCCAGCAGCGTCACGGGCCGGCCCCCCAGCTCCAGGAACTTCACGAAGAGGGCGTTGGCGATGGTGGACTTGCCCGAGCCCGACAGCCCCGTGAAGAAGACCGTGAACCCCTGCTCCTTGCGGGGCGGGTGGGTCCGGCGCAGCTCGCGCGCCACGTCGGGGAAGGTGAACCACTCGGGGATCTCCGCGCCCTCCGCCAGCCGTTTCCGCAGCTCCGTCCCCGAGATGTTGAGCGCGGTGAGGCCGGCGGGCACCTCGTCCTCCGGGACGTAGGCGTCGAGCTCCTTGACGTACACGATCATCTTGAAGTCCACCATCCGCACGCCCAGCTCGGCCTCGTGCCTGCGCAGCAGCTCCTGGGCGTCGTAGGGGCCGTAGAACGGCTTGCCGCTCCTGTCCTGGCCGGGGCCCGCGTGGTCTCGGCCCACGATAAGGTGCGAGAACCCGTAGTTCTTCCGGATGATCGCGTGCCACACCGCCTCGCGCGGGCCGCCCATGCGCATGGCCAGCGGGAGCAGGGCCAGCTGGGCCGTGTCCGGCGGGTAGTGGTCGAGCAGCGCCTGGTAGCAGCGCACGCGCGTGTAGTGGTCGAGGTCGCCCGGCTTGGTCATGCCCACCACGGGCTGGATGACCAGGTGCGCGCCGGCCGCGCGCGCGGCGCGCAGGGTCAGCTCCTGGTGGGCGCGGTGCATGGGGTTCCGGGTCTGGAAGGCCACGATCTTCGACCAGCCCCGCCGCGCGAACTCCTCGCGCAGGGCGGCGGGCGTCAAGCGCAGGCTCGGGAAGTCGTAGTGCGCGGGAAGGCGGAGGCCTTCCAGCCGCCCGCCCACGTAGAAGGGATGCGACTTGTCGAGGAGGTAGGCCACCCCGGGATGCTCGCGGCTGGCGGTGCCGAAGACGTCCCGCGACTCCTTCTCGCGGTCGGGCCGCCACACGTCCTCCACGTGGAGCACGGCCAGCATCACGCCCTCGGCGTCGCGCAGGGCCAGCTGCGATCCCCGTCCGAGCCTGCCCGCCAGCTCCTCGGTGACGTCGAGCGTGATGGGCATGGTCCAGAGCACGCCGTTCGTCAGGCGCAGGGAGGCGCAGACCGACTCGTAGTCGGCCCGGCCCAGGAACCCGGTGAGGGGTGAGAACCCGCCGTTCAGCAGCAGCTCGAGGTCGCAGGTCTGCCGCGGCGTGAGGTCCCACGACGGCCAGTCACGCGACGCGGCCTTGAGGGCGGCGGCCCGCTCGGGGGCCACGATGAGGTCCACCAGCCGCCCGCCGTGGGGCGGGTTGAGGTCGGCGGTCATGGCTCCCGTCGTCGGTTCCACGGGGGACGTGTCCAAGAAGCACTCTCCTTCGTATCGCCGGCGCAGCCGCGAATCATCGCACAGGGCGCGAGGCCGCGCCATCGCTACGACACCGGGGAGGCCGCGTTTCAGTGCGCGGTGGCGTCGCGCGCGGCCGGTCCGTCGGCGTCCCTGAAGGCGTCGCTCAGGGTGGTGGCGACCTGCTCCAGGGGCTCCTCGTAGAGGTCGAGGAGCAGCGTGGACTTGAAGCCGTCGGAGCGCTTGAGCCGGAGCAGGTACCAGGGGGTCTGAGGGAGGTGGCGGATCCGTATCTCCCACCTGCCTTCGCGGCCCTCCATCGCCCGGCGCAGGATGCCTTCGAGGGCGTGGCGGTGGGGTGATTCGGGGATGCGTCCGATGAGCCTGGCTTGGTCCATGGGTTCCTTCGTGGATGGGGGAGGGTCCGGGGCGCATGATAGCATGCGCGTCAAACCGGGTCATGACCGCTTCCCTTGAGCGGTCCTTCCGCCTCTCCATCATCAACACACGCCGATCCGGCCCTCCGTCGGGACTAGCGCTTGCAAAGGGGTGCGATCTGAATATACTTCGCGCATACGAAGGACGTGGTGAACGGAGCCCCTGGCCCCTCCCGCGAGGACACCAAAGGTAGCTTTCGGGCTCGCGACTAGGGACCCGCGGGCCGTGTCGCCCGGGGACTGGTCTCGATCACCTCGGCTCCCAGGTGATCGGTGGCTTAGAGGTTGGGACAGTGCGTCTGGAGCAACTCAAGGCAGCCTCCGAACCCGAGCGTAGGGCGCTGATCCAGGACCATATCGTCGCGACCGTCAGGGAGATAGTCGGGGCGGACCCCCCCGAGCCCCTCGGCCCCGGGCAGAAACTCTTCGAGCTGGGACTGAAGTCCCTCGACCTGATCGAGTTGAAGTCCCGCCTGGAGGATTCGTTCTCCCTCGAGGTGCCGGTCGCCCTGTTCTTCTCTCATTCCACGGTCGAGAAGCTGACTCACCATCTTCTGTCCGAGCTGCGGAGGATCGGTGATGGGTCGCCCCGCGGCGATTGCCAGCCGGAACCTGCTGCCACCCCCGGGGCTCGGGAACTCGATCTCGGCTGCATCGAAGGTCTCTCCGAGGAGGAGGCCGGTGAGGAGCTCGTGAGGAGAATCGCCGCTCTGGAGAGGAAGCTGGGATGAGCGGCGAAGAGAAGGCACGGCTCGAAGATCTCCCTCCCGTCCGGAGAGCGCTGCACACCATGGCGCGACTCGAGGCGCGGCTCGAGGCGCTCGAACGGTCGCGTCCCGAGCCGATCGCCGTGATCGGGATGGGCTGCCGCTTTCCAGGCGGCGCGGACGACCCGGACGCGTTCTGGCGGCTGCTGTGCGAAGGCCGGGACGCGGTCACCGAGGTTCCCGCCGATCGACTGGACCTGGCGGAGCTGTACGACCCGGACCCGGAGAGGCCGGGCAGGATGTACATGCGGTGCGGGGGCTTTCTGGATCGGGTCGACGGCTTCGACGCGCCGTTCTTCAGGATCTCACCCCGCGAGGCCGCCCAGATGGATCCCCAGCAGCGCCTGTTCCTGGAGGTGGGCTGGGAGGCGCTCGAGAACGCCGGGCAGCGCACGGAGGACCTCGTCGGGAGCCGCACCAGCGTGTTCGTCGGCGTCCTGTCGAACGACTACGCGCAGCTTCCGGGGACCCTCGCGGATCGGATCGACCCCTACTACTACCCGGGGATCAACAGCAGCTTCATCGCCGGCCGCCTCTCCTATTTCCTGGGTCTCCACGGGCAGAGCGTCGCCGTGGATACGGCGTGCTCGTCGTCGTTGGTGGCCGTACACATGGCCTGCCAGAGCCTGCGCAGCGGGGAATCGGATCTCGCCCTCGCGGGGGGCGTCAACCTGATCCTCTCCCCCGAGGTCAGCATGTTCCTGTGCAAGGTCAAGGCCATGTCCCCCACCGGCCGCTGTCGGGCCTTCGACAGGGATGCCGACGGGATGATCCGGGGCGAGGGCTGCGGCGTGGTGGTGCTGAAGCGCCTGTCGGACGCCGTGGCCGCGGGTGACGAAGTTCTCGCCCTCATTCGCGGCTCGGCCGTGAACCACGACGGGCCGAGCGGCGGCCTGACGGTCCCGAACCCCGTGGCCCAGGAGATGCTCTACCGGGCCGCGCTGAAGGACGCGCGGGTTGCGCCGGGCGAGGTCTGCTACGTGGAGGCTCATGGGACCGGCACCCCTCTGGGCGACCCCATCGAGCTGACGGGTCTGGCCGCGGCCTATTGCCAGGGTCGGGCGGCCGATCGTCCGCTCTGGATCGGATCCGTGAAGACGAACATCGGCCACACGGACTCGGCCGCCGGCGTGGCCAATCTCATCAAGACCGTGTTGATCCTGAAACACGGCCGTATCCCGCCGACCCTGCATTACCAGGCCCCCAACCCGGAGTTCGCCTGGAAGGACCATCCGATCGCGGTGGCGCAGCGGCTCATTCCCCTCCCGGAGAACGACGCGCCGCAAATCGCCGCGGCGAGCTCCTTCGGACTCAGCGGGGTCAATGCGCACGTCGTCCTGCAGCGGGCCCCCGTGCCCCCTAGCGCGCCGGGGTTGCCCGGGTCGAGCGTCGAAGAATTTGCGTGTCTGCTGCCGCTCTCGGCTAAGACGCCGGACGCCCTGCGGAACCTCGCCGCGGCGTATCGGGACCTCCTGGTCAGGCACGAGGGTCCTGCGACGGACGTCTGCAGAGCGGCCGCCACGAGGCGCTCCCACCTCGATCATCGCCTGGCCGCGGTCGGCCAGGGCAAGCAGCAGCTGGCCGCCGCGCTGCAAGCCTTCACGTCGAACGATCCCTCGGCCGCCACCGCAGTGGGGCAGGTGGAGTCGAGCGAGGTCCACCGGCTCGTCTTCGTCTTCCCCGGGCAAGGAGCACAGTGGTGGGCCATGGGTCGCGAGCTACGCGCGCGGGAGCCCGCCTTCCGGGAGAAGCTCGGTGAGATCGAGGAGATCTTCGCCAGGCTGTCCGGATGGTCACTGTCGAAGGAGCTGGCCGCCGACGAGTCCCGTTCCCGGATCCACGACACCGAGGTCGCCCAGCCCGCCCTCTTCGCCGTTCAGGTCGCACTCGCGGCAATGTTCGAGCGCTGGGGCATCCTGCCCCACGCCGTCGTCGGACACAGCATGGGCGAGGTGGCGGCGGCCCACGTGGCGGGCGCCCTGACTCTGGAGGATGCCGTCCGCGTCATTTACCACCGGGGCCGGCTCCTCGAGAGAGCCACTGGCCGCGGAAAGATGCTGGCCGCCAACCTGGGCAGCGAGGAGGCCGAGGGTCTCCTCGAGAGATACGCGGGCCGCGTCTCCATCGCCGCCTACAACGGACCGTCCGCGGTGGTGTTCTCGGGCGAGGAGCAGGCCATCGATGACGTGTTCTCTTCCTTGAGCGAGAACGGAACCTTCTGCCGCGAGCTCCACGTGAAGTTCGCTTCGCACTGCCCGCAGATGGACGCCTATCAGCAGGAGTTGCAGGCGGACCTGGCCGGCATACGGCCCCGGGCACCGGCGGTCCCGATCCTCTCGACGGGGACGGGGCAGTGGGCCACGGCGGCGGACTTCGATCCCGCGTACTGGGCGAGGAACATTCGCGTACCCGTCCTCTTCGCAGCCGCCATGGACAGCCTCATCGCGGAGGGGCACGACGCCTTCCTCGAGTTCAATCCCCACCCCATCCTCGGAGGGAGCATCGCGCAGTGTCTGGAGTCCCGAGCCCGCAGCGGGCTCGTGCTTCCATCCCTGCACCGGGACAAGGGAGAACGGCAAGCCCTGCTCGAGTGCCTGGCCGGCCTCCACGTTCGCGGTTACCCCGTCGATTTCCAGCGCGTCTACCCGGATGGCGGCGGTCACGTCACCCTTCCCAACTACCCCTGGCAGCGGAAGCGGCACTGGCTGAAGGCCGGTGCCCCCCCAGAGGAGCCGCACGCGAGGACAGGGTGCGATGGACGACTGCACCCCTTGCTCGGCGAAAGAATCGCGTCGCCGTCGAAGGAGATCCAGTTCCGCTCCTGGGTGAGCGCTTCGTCCCCCGAGTATCTCGGGGGCCATCGGATTTCGGGACGGGTCGTCTTTCCGGCGAGCGGCTACCAGGTCGTCGCCCTCGCTGCGGCCGCTGCCATCGCCGAGAAGGCGCCTGCCATCCGCAACATGAGCTTCCTGGCCCCCCTGATCCTTTTCCAGGCACCGCAGACCCTCCAAGTCGTGGTGAGTCCGGCCGACGAGCGCGGTGAGCGCGCGTGTCGGATCTACAGCACCGCCGCCGCGGTGCGGGGCGGGCCCT
>DAINRN010000203.1:4939-6543 GCA_036741815.1 Acidobacteriota bacterium | reverse complement strand
GCGAGAGGAGGTGCCGCGGCCACAGCCAGAAGGCGAGCGCGCCGACCGCGACCCAGAGGGTCGCGCGCTGCGCCGCCGCCCGCCGCGAGGCGATGGGGCCGTCCTGCGCGAAGAGGACCGTGAGCAGCAGCAGGCCCGCGGCCAGCACGAGGAGCAGCGAGACGTGGATGAGGAGCTGCGCGGGACTCCTGGCCAGGAGGGGGATGGCCTCGATGTCCAGGGGCGTGTTGGCCACCGTGTCGGCGATCCAGTAGAAGACCGCCCCCAGCAGGGGCAGGGCGAGCAGCGACACGCACAGCGCGCGGACCATGGACGGCCGCGCGGGAGGCGCCGACATCACGGTCTCGAAGAGCACGGCGGCCAGCACGACCAGCCACGAGGCGGTGAGGAACAGGTCCAGCGGGCTGGTCAGGAGCGGGCCCATGAGCGTGGACGCGAAGGCGTCGGGAGACACGACGGTGGCCCTCGGATCCGGCAGCGGCGGCCCCAGGACGAGCAGGAGGACGCGCGCCACCGTGGCCGCCGCCACCAGGCGCAGGCGGCGCGCGCGGGCCGTGCGGGACGGGGCCAGGGCCCAGGCCAGGACGGCGGCGCAGGCCAGGGCCGAGACGCCGAAGCGGTAGCGCGCCGCGATGCGCTGCGACCTGTTCTCCGGCGGGGGCCAGACCGCGCGGACCGCGGCCAGGACGCTGCCGTCCGGAGCGCGCAGCGCGGACTGCTCCGCGCGCGCGCCGGGGGGAAGAGGGGTGAACGGCGGCGGTCCCTCGGCCTCGTCCCGGACGTCCACGTAGCGGATCTCCACGCCGGGGCGGGACCCGGCGATCAGGTCGAAGTCCGCGAGGAACTCGTTTCGGATGTTGCGCCGCACCGCGATGGGCAGGGTGGCCGTGGCCAGGCCGCGGCGAGCGCCCGCGGCCCCGCCGACGGGCGCCGTGGCCACGAGCAGGGTGGAGACGCTGCCCTGCAGGATGAGGACGTCCTTCTTGTCGCCGAGCACGCCCCGGAAGGCCCGCAGGTCGTTGAGCCGGTCGGCCCAGGCCACGGGCGTGAGGGCCGGGGCGTGGACGGCCAGCGACGGGTGCTCGGGCAAGGTCTCGCGCAGGCCCTCCAGCGACCGGAAGAGGCGCGTTCGGGCCGCGCGGTCACCCGCGAGCGCGGGCGTGGCGTCGGGCAAGGCGGCCACCGCGTCCGCGGCGGATTGCAGCGCGGCCTCGAGCGCGGCCGCGCGCTGCTGGATGGCCTCGAGCCGCGCGGTCGCCCGCGCGGACGCCTCCGCCGCCGCCCGTCCTTTCTCGGCCCGGAGGTGGAGCTGCCCCGTGCCCGCGACGAGCAGCGCCGCGGCGGCGAGTGAGGCGACGGCGGTGCCGGGACGGGACGTTAGCGGGACGAGCGGATCTCGTTGATGCGCCAGTCCCCGCTCTCCTGGCGAAGCGTGAAGGTGAGATTGTCCACGGCGTCCTGGCCGCCGGGCCGGCTGCGCCGCGACCAGCGCGCTCGCGCGAACGCGGTCCCGGCCGCGGAGACCGTCACGTCGTCCTTGGGGAACGCGAACTCGCGGGTCTGGTTCTCGTCGAAGATGCGCTCGAAGCGGTTCTTCACGAACC
>DAINRN010000203.1:0-4929 GCA_036741815.1 Acidobacteriota bacterium | reverse complement strand
CGCTCGAAGACCACCTGGAGCTGGCCGCAGCCGTAGGACGCCGGCTCGTCGGTCAGCTCCTTGAGGTCCACGCGCACCTTGCCGTCCTCCGAGAACGACTGGCGGAGCGATCCGGCGCTGCCGGAGCGGAACGCGCCTTCGATCCGGCTCAGCCGCGTCCGCAGCGCGGGGTTGGGCTCCTCACCCGGGGCGGGGCCCGCGAGGGCCATCAGGAGCAGAGCCGCCACGAGCGCCGCCGTCAGCGTGACGGCGCGCAGCCAGCCACCTCCCATACGCGTCGGATGGTAGACCTCGTGCTCCTTCACGTCAATCCTCCCTGCACGACCGATGCCGACTCATCTCGCTGAGAGCAAGTGACTTGCGGCTTGGGCCCCGTCACCTGCGGGGGACGCGGTGTCGCACCGAATGGGCATGGCGTCCGCTATACTGCGTGGGCTCCGATGAGCTCCATGGACCGGTACTTCTCCGCCAGCGCCCGCGGCATGCGCTTCTCCGCGATCCGCAGGATGAGCGCCCTCATCGAGCGTCCGGGCGTGATCTCCTTCGCTCCCGGCCAGCCCAGCCCGGAGACCTTCCCCGTCGAGGCGTTCCAGGAGATCGTGAGCGAGATCATCGCCCGCGACAGCGCGACCGCCTTCCAGTACATCCTCACCCGCGGCCTCGCCGCCCTGGTGGCCGCGGTGGGGGAGTACGCCCGCGCCAAGGGGATGCCGGCCACCGCGGCGGAGACCCTCCTCACCGAGGGCAGCCAGCAGGGGCTGGACCTCGTCACGCGCGTCCTGGTGGACCCCGGCGACGTGGTCCTCGTGGAGCTGCCGTCCTACATCGGCGCCACCGCGGCCTTCCGCGCGGCACAGGCGCGGATGGTGGGCGTGAGGCTCGACGACGACGGCCTGGACCTGGACGACCTCCGCCGCCGCCATGGCGAGGAGCGGGCCGCGGGCCGCGCCGTGAAGTTCCTGTACGTGGTGCCCAGCTTCCAGAACCCGTCCGGGATCAGCCACTCGCTCGAGAAGCGCCGCGGCCTGCTGGCGGTGGCGCGGGAGCTGGACCTGCTCGTCGTCGAGGACGATCCCTACGGCGATCTCTACTTCGAGGCGGACCCGCTGCCCACCCTCAAGTCCCTGGACCACGACGGCCGCGTCGCGTACCTGTCGTCCTTCTCCAAGATCCTGGCCCCCGGCCTGCGCACGGCCTTCCTCCTCGGGCCGGAGGACCTCCTGGCCAAGGTGGAGATCGCGAAGCAGTCGGCCAACCTGTGCGGCAGCGGCCTGGACCAGCGGATCATCCTGGCCTGCCTGCAGCGCGGCCTGATCGAGGAGCAGAAGGCGCGCATCCGCCCCTACTACCGCGCCAAGCGCGACGCCATGCTCAGCGCCCTCGAGGCGGAGATGCCGCGCGGAACGCACTGGACGCGGCCCGAGGGCGGGCTCTTCGTCTGGGCCACCCTGCCCGAGGGCCTGGACGCCGAGGCCCTCATCGGGGCCGCGGTCGATGGCGGGGTCGCCTACGTCCCCGGCGCGCCCTTCTTCGTGGACGGGACCGGCGCGCGCACGATGCGCCTGACCTTCGCCAAGGAGACGGCGGACGCCATCACCGAAGGCGTGCGCCGCCTGGGGAACGTGATACGGGCGTCCGGCTCTCAGAGCCGGTAGAGCATCCAGTACACGACCACGCCCGTCACCGAGACGTAGCCCCAGATCGGGAGCGCGATCCGCGCGATGCGCCGATGGCGGTCGAAGCGGGCCTGCAGGGCGCGCACCAGCGTGACGAGCGCCAGGGGTACGACCGTCACGGCCAGGACGGTGTGGCTGATCAGGATCGTGAAGTACACCAGCCGCACGGTGCCCTGCCCCTGGAAGCGCACCGACCCCACGTGCGCGTGGTAGACGAGGTACGACGTCAGGAACAGGGTGGAGCAGGCCAGGGCGGCCAGCATCGCGCGCTTGTGGGCCTCGCGGCGGCCGGAACGGATGAGGAACCACCCCAGCGCCAGGAGCAGGGCGCTGGCCGCGTTGAGCCCCGCGTTCAGGGCCGGCAGGTCGCGCAGGGTCAAGGGAGGCGTGGGGACGGCGCCCGGTCAGCGGCCGGCGCGCAGGCGGCCGCGGAGGCGTGCGCCCAGCCGGCGGGCGTCGTGCGCGAGCCGACGCCGGTACACGCCCAGCACGAAGCCGCCCATCACCACGTAGGGCGCGGCGACCATGAGCAGGATCGCGCGGTTGAACTCCGCGCTGATGCCGCGGCCCTCGGGCGAGCCCGTGAGGGCGGTCTTGCACATCACGCACTGGGCGGCGGAGGGCCCGGCGGAGGCGGCCACGAGGCCGGCCCCCAGCACGAGCGCCGCCAGGGTCCTCCTCACGGATGGTGCGCGGGCGCGGCGGGCGCGGCCACGGGCTCGGACCGTCGTGCCCTCACGCTCAAGGACTCGGGCGTGATGAACGAGAAGAGGATGACGGACGTCACCAGCAGGCCGACCGCCACGATGACGGCCAGGTTGCGCTGCTCGTAGCGCAGGTGCATGAAGTTCCCGCCGATCATGGTGGCCTTCACGAGCATGAAGACGAGCAGGAACAGCACCAGTAAGATCCGCGGGAGGTGGAACTTCTCCGCCGCCAGCATCGCCACCGTGATGACGAGCAGGATGCCCCACGTGATCCAGTAGATCCGGTACGGCCCGTGGGCCTTCTCCGCTTCCGCCATGCCTCTCTCCTTGTCCCTAGACCAGATAGAACAGCGTGAAGATGAAGACCCACACCAGGTCCACGAAGTGCCAGTACAGGCCCGCCATCTCCACGCCCTGCGCCGGCGTCTTGCCCATGGCGGTGCGGATGGCGGTGATGGTCAGGACGACCAGCCCCGACAGGACGTGCGAGCCGTGGAATCCCGTGAGGATGAAGAAGGACTGGCCGAACTGCGGTGCCCCCCACGGGTTCGAGGTGAGGCGGCCGCCCTCGTGGATGATGTGCGTCCACTCGTAGGCCTGGCAGCCCAGGAACGCCGCCCCGCCCACGATGGTGAGGATCAGGAAGCGCAACGCGGTCTTGCGGTCCCCGAGCTTGGACGCCCCCACCGCCGTGCCCATGGTCGCGCTGGACGTTATGAGGATGAAGGTCATGAGCGCGATGAACGGGATGCTGAAGACGTGGGTGCGGTCGGGCCAGGGCTGGAGGCTCGACATGCGCAGGAAGCCGTAGCCGCTGAGCAGGCCGGAGAACAGCAGGCCGTCGGTGACGATGAAGATCCACATCATCGTCTTCTGCCACGTCGCCCCGAAGGGGGAGACGCCGCCACCCCATCCCGCCGGGAGGGTCGCCGCGTGGGTGCTGTCGTGCATCAGTCGCTCCCTCGATTCACCGCGAAGCTCCCTCTTCCCTCATAGCACGAAAAGGAGGACCAGCAGGTAGGCCCAGAGCGCCGCCAGGAAGTGCCAGTACGTCGCGAACAGGCGCAGGCCGTCCTCGCCGGGCGTGTAGCCCATGCGGCGGACGCGGACCAACACCGCCGCGAACCAGGCCAGGCCGCCCAGCAGGTGCAGGCCGTGCAGCCCCGTCAGCATGTAGAAGAAGGAGCTGTGCGGGTTGGTGGCCAGGAAGACGCCCTCCGCCGCCAGCGTGCGCCAGGCCAGGACCTGCCCCGCGAGGAAGAGCACGCCCAGCGCCCCCGTGGCCGCCACCCACGGGAAGACCCCACGGAGGTCCCACTCGCGCAAGCGCTTGCGCGCGGCCTGGAGCGCGATGCTGCTGGCGGCCAGGACGGCGGTGTTCGCCCAGAGGATCCCGGGCGGCCGGAGCGGCCGCCAGTCCACCGACGCGCGCCGGATCATGTACGCGCTGGTGAAGCCGATGAACAGCATGCTGACCGTGCCCAGGAAGGCCAGCAGCCCGAAGCGCGCGGTGTCGCCCAGGATCCCCGGCGCGCCGTCTCCGCGCCCGCCGTCGCCCGGCCCCAGGTCGTCGGGACCGCGGCCGACGGTCCCCCCGGCGCCCGGCTTCTGCTGGAGGACGCCCGTGGACATCCGTCAGTGCCCCGGCGCCGTCGCGGTAACCGGCTCGTGCTGCATGACGTGGTCCGTGGCCGCTCCCGGCGGGCTGTACTCGTACGGCCAGCGGTGCACCTCGGGGATCTCGCCGGGCCAGTTCCCGTGGGGCGGCGGGGAAGGCGTCGTCCACTCCAGCCCGTTGGCGTTCCAGGGGTTCTCGCTGGCCTTCTTGCCCTTGAACGCGCTCCAGAAGAAGTTCACGAAGAAGAGGATCTGCGACGTCCCCAGGATGAGGGCGCTCACCGTGATGAACTCGTTGATGCCCTGGAGGTGCTTGAGGAACGGGTACTGGTAGGGATCGTAGATGCGGCGCATGTGCCCGGCCAGCCCGATGTAGTGCATGGGGAAGAACGTCCCGTAGTAGGTGACGAAGGTGAGCCAGAAGTGCAGCTTGCCGAGCGGCTCGTTCATCATGCGCCCGAACATCTTGGGGAACCACATGGCCGTGGCCCCGAAGACGCCGAACAGCGCGGCCCCCGCCATGATCAGGTGGAAGTGCGCGGCCACGAACATCGTGTCGTGCAGGTGGATGTCCGGGCCCGCCTGCGCCAGCCACACGCCCGAGAGCCCGCCGCTGATGAAAAGCGAGACGACACCCATGGCCCACAGCATCGGGGTCGTGAACTGGATCCGCGATTTGTAGAGCGTGGAGAGCCAGTTGAACGTCTTCACCGCCGAGGGGACCGCGATCAGGATGGTGCCCACCGCGAAGGCCATCCCCAGGTACGGGTTCATCCCGCTGATGAACATGTGATGGCCCCAGACGATGAAGCTCAGGAAGGCGATGGCCCCCATCGCGCCCACCATGGTCCGGTAGCCGAAGATCGGCTTGCGGCAGAAGACCGAGATGAGGTCCGACGTGAAGCCCAGGGCCGGCAACATCAGGAGGT
>DAINRN010000202.1:5108-6545 GCA_036741815.1 Acidobacteriota bacterium | reverse complement strand
AGGCGGGCTGGGGCGGACGGGAGCTTCAGACTGGTCCGGCTTCTCGTGCTGGCCGTGGTCGCCGCCTGCGCGGCGGCCCGGCCCGCGCTGGCCGCCAAGACCGACGTCGTCGTCCTCCGTAACGGCGACACCCTGACCGGCGAGATCACCGAGCTCGACCGGGGACGGCTGACCTTCAAGACCGACGACGTGGGGACGGTCGCCATCGAATGGGACAAGGTCAAGAGCGTCACCTCCAGCGCGTCGTTCGAGGTCAACGACCTCGGCGGCGGCCAGTACTACGGCGCCCTCCGCCCCGGGCCGAAAGACGGGGAGCTGAGCGTCGTCTCCCTGCGCGGTGTGCGGAACCTGGAGCTGTGGCGGGTGGTCAGGATCCAGCGCCTGGGCGCGACGCTGTGGAAGCGCCTGGACGGATCCATCGACGCCGGCGTGAGCTACACGAGCTCCAGCGAGCTGCTGAAGGTCGACCTCTCCGCCCGCGTGGTCCTGACCCGGCCTGCACACGAGTTCAGCATCGACGGCACCTCCACCATGACGCGGCAACCGGACGTGGAGGACACCCGGCGCAATAGCCTGACGCTCAGCTACGGGCGACGCCGCCCGAACCGCTGGGTCGGCTTCGCCCAGGGCGAGGTCGAGCAGAACCGCGAGCTGGGCTTCGACCTGCGCGCCTCCGTCACCGCGGGCGGAGGCCGCTACTTCGTCCAGGACCGGCGGCAGGACCTGCTGGGGGCGCTCGGCCTGCGCGTCAACCGGGAGAAGCCGCTCGAGGGCGAGACCACGACCAACACCGAGGTCGCGGCCTTCCTGGTCTTCGACCGCTTCTCGCACGACTTCCCCAAGGTGGACCTCTACGCCACCCTGGCCGGCTTTGCGAGCGTGTCGGACTGGGGGCGGACACGCGTCGAGCTGGACGTCCGCTGGAAGCGCGAGCTTCTCAGTGACTTCGGCGTCTCGCTCCGCGTCTACGAGAGCTACGACTCGCAGCCGGCCACCGCGGGCGCGGAGCGCAACGACTACGGCGTCACGTTCGGCCTGGGCTGGACCTTCTGAGGCAGCCTTCGCTTCGGGTGCCAGCATCCTGGCATCACTGCCCGCCTGCAGGCATCCACACCGCCCCCGCGCGTTCGCGTGACCGGTTGCCGCTGTCCGAACCCCAAGTCCATTAACCATGTACGGGCGCGAGGCCGCCGTGCCCGGTCCTGGCACCCGCCGTGCTATTCCGAGACGCCAAGACGATCGTGATCTCCTCCCAGGAGGGACTCCCGTGGCCTCGCTGACAGCACTGCCCGCGCGCCGGATGACGCCGCCTCTGCCGCCGAGAGCCGGGCGCGTGCCTTCGGCTCGGACACCGCTGTTCCCCGCCGGGCTGGTGGCCAACGTCCAGGCGACGACGAGCGCGGACGAGCTGCGGGCCGCGGCCGTCGGTTGGGACGC
>DAINRN010000202.1:0-5098 GCA_036741815.1 Acidobacteriota bacterium | reverse complement strand
GACGTTTCCACGGCGGCTGCGTCTCCGTCCACACCGCCCGCATGCAGGTGTGCGTCGAACACGGCTCGCTCAGCCTGCTCAAGAGGGGGCGCGCTCCCCGTGGCGGGGTGACGTTCCTGGTTCCCACCGGCGGGGGCTGCCGCATCCAGGGGCGCCCCGTCGCCGCCGGCGGCGTCGTGGTGCTGTTCGACGCCGAGGAGATGGACTACCGGTCGGCGGGCGCGGCCCGCCTGGTGAGCGTGAGCATGGAGCGATCCGCGCTCGAGGGTCGCGTCCGCGCCCTCCTCGGCCGCCACCTCGGCGAGCTTCGTCTCCAGGGACGCTTGAGGGGCCTCTGGACGGACCCCGAGGTCCTGGAGCACCTCGGCCGCGACCTTGCGGCCCGCGCCGCGGCTCGTCCCGGCGCGTTTCGCGACGCTGCTTTCGCGAGCAGCCTGGAAGCCAGGCTGGTCAGGCTGTTGTTCGCCCGGTTCGAGGCGCCGTCGGAGGCGGCGCCGCCCTGCCGCAGCCGCGCCCTGGCGAAGAGGGCGGAGGCCTGGCTGAGGCAGAACCTCGCGGAGCCGCCGACCATCGCCACCCTCTGCGAAGCGCTCCACGCGAGCGAGCGCACCCTCCACGAGGCGTTCCGGGAGCACCTCGGCACCACGCCCAAGGCCTACGCCAAGGCCCTGCGCCTCAACGCGGCCCGCCACGATCTCCTCCGGGGCGGGGCGACGACGAGGGTGACCGACGTGGCCCTCGACTGGGGCTTCGTGCACTTCGGCTGGTTCTCGCAAGACTATCGGCGGCTCTTCGGCGAGACGCCGAGCCAGACCCTCCACCGCGGCCGGGGGGATGCGGGCGACCGCGGTTTCGGCTACCCTCCGCAACGGCCGCGAACGGCGGAGGCCGGTCGGCTCGCCGTCTATGCGATGTGAGCCCCGGGAAGCGGCGGGGCGCCGCGGACCGGCGGAGGGAGAAACGCCCGTGAGACAGGTGACGATCGTCGTGCTGGGAGTGGCCGCCCTGATGGGAGCGGCTTGCGGAAAGAAGGAAGCCCCTCCCCCTCCCCCGCCCAACGTCAAGGTGGCCACGGTCGTCCAGCGCGACGTCCCGGTCTACGTCGACGTGATCGGCCAGACCCGCGGCTCGACGGAGATCGAGGTCCGCGCCCGCGTCGCAGGCTACCTCGACTCCGTGAACTACAAGGAGGGCAGCCTCGTCCAGAAGGGCCAGCTGCTGTACACGATCGATCCGCGTCCGTTCCAGGCCAGCGTGGCCCAGGCCAAGGGCGTCCAGGCCGAGGCCGCGGCGCAGCTCGCGCGCGCGACGCAGGACGTGGTGCGCTACGAGCCCCTGGTGGCCAAGAACGCCATCTCGCGGCAGGACTACGAGACGGCGGTCCAGGTCCAGCGCGCGGCGGAGGCCTCGCTGGAGGCGGCCAAGGCCGGGGTGCAGAAGGCGAACCTCGACCTCTCCTTCACGCGCGTGGAGGCGCCGGCCGCGGGGATCGCGGGAAAGACGGAGGTCTATCCGGGGACGCTCGTCGGGCAGGGCCAGACCACGCTGCTCACCCGCATCTCCCAGGTCGACAACATCCACGTTCGCGTGAGCATTCCCGAGAAGGACTACATCGAATACAGCCGCCGGGGCGCGGCGCGGCGGGCGAGCGGAGCGCCACCGCCCAAGTTCGAGATGGTCCTCTCCGACGGCAACGTCCACCCGGAGAAGGGCGATCTGGTCTTCGTGGACCGCGGGGTGGACGCGCAGACGGGCACCATCCTGGTGGAGGTGGCGTTCCCGAACCCGGGCGGGGTGGTCCGCTCCGGCCAGTTCGCGCGCGTCCGGGTGGCCATCAACGAGAAGAAGGACGCTATCCTCGTCCCCCAGCGCGCGGTGACCGAGATGCAGGGCGTCTACAACGTCGCGGTGGTGAAGCCGGACGACACCATCGACCTCCGGATGGTGCAGGCCGCGGAGCGCGTGGGCACCCTGTGGGTCATCGACGCCGGGCTCAAGGCGGGCGACCGCATCGTCGTCGAGGGCGTGCAGAAGGTGCGGGCGGGGATGAAGGTCACGCCCGTCCCCAGCACGATAGAGGACCCCGCCCCGGCCACGCCCATCGCCGCTGCGGCGACGCCGGCAGAGAAGACGAACTAGGCCATGGCGAGCTTCTTCATCCGGCGGCCGATCGTCGCCATCGTCATCGCGATCATCACGGTCCTGCTCGGCCTCAACAGCCTGCGCGGCCTCAGCTTCGAGCAGTACCCCTTCCTCGCCCCTCCCACCATCCGCATCACGGCCAACTATCCCGGCGCGTCCGCGGTGGCGGTGGAGCAGTCGGTGGCCACGCCCATCGAGCAGGAGGTGAACGGCGTCGAGGGCATGGTCTACATGAAGTCGTCGAACACCTCCGACGGCCGCATGCAGCTCGACGTGAACTTCCAGGTGGGCACGAACCAGGACATGGCCAACGTGCTCACCCAGAACCGCGTCTCCTCCGCCCAGGCCCGCCTCCCCCAGGAGGTCGTCCAGCAGGGCGTGACCACCAAGAAGCAGAGCCCCAGCATCCTGATGGTGATCTCGCTCTACTCCCCGCAGGGCAGCTACGACGCCAACTTCCTCATCAACTACTGCGGCATCAACATCCGCGACCAGCTCCTGCGCATCCCGGGCATCGCCCAGGTGGACCTCTTCGGGGGGACGGACTACGGGATGCGGATCTGGCTGCGGCCGGACAAGCTGGCCAAGCTCCACCTGACGCCGGCCGACGTGATGAGCGCGATCAAGGAGCAGAACCTCCAGGCCCCGGCCGGCCGGGTGGGCATGCGGCCCTCCCCGGCGGACCAGGAGTTCACCTACACGGTGAGCGCGCCCGGCCGCCTCATCACGGAGGACGAGTTCGCCAACATCATCATCAAGGACAACGAGACCGGGGCCCAGATCAGGATCAAGGACGTGGGCCGGGTGGAGCTGGGCTCACAGGACTACAACTCCTTCGGGCGCCTCAACGGCAAGCTGGCGGGAGCCATGGCCGTCTACCTCCTGCCCGGGGCCAACCAGCTCCAGTCCGCGGAGGGGATCTACGAGACCCTGGAGCAGGCCAAGACGCTCTTCCCCAGCGACATGGACTACAAGATCGTCTACGACACCACGCCGGCGGTCGAAGCCTCGATCGAGTCCATCGTCCACACGTTCGTGGAGGCCGTCATCCTGGTCACCATCGTGGTGTTCATCTTCCTGCAGAACCTGCGAGCCACGATCATCCCGCTCCTCACCGTCCCCGTCTCGCTCATCGGCACCTTCATCTTCTTCCCCATGCTCGGCTTCTCCGTCAACACGCTCTCGATGTTCGGGCTCGTGCTCGCCATCGGCATCGTGGTCGACGACGCGATCGTGGTGGTGGAAGCGGTGATGCACCACATCGAGCACGGGATGAGCCCACGGGAAGCCACCGAGCAGGCCATGAAGGAGGTGTCGGCCCCGGTCATCGGCATCGCCCTCATCCTCTGCGCGGTGTTCATCCCCGTGGCGTTCATCCCCGGGCTCACCGGGAGCATGTACCAGCAGTTCGCCTTGACCATCGCCATCTCGGTCCTGCTCTCCGCATTCAGCGCGCTGTCCCTCTCACCCGCCCTGGCCGCCATGCTGCTCAAGCCGGCCAAGCCGGCCAAAGGCGTCCTCGGAAAGTTCTTCGGCGGCTTCAACAGGGTCTTTGACCGCGCGACCAAGGGGTACGTCCGGGGCGCGCAGTTCCTGGTGCGTCGTTCCATCATCACGATCGGGATCGTGGCCCTGGTCGCCGTGGGCGGGGGCTTCTTCGGGGGACTGCTGCCCGCGGGCTTCATCCCGGAGGAGGACCAGGGCATCTTCGGGATCAACGTGACGCTGCCCCCGGGCGCTTCCCTCGAGCGCACGAGCGCGGTGCTCGGCCAGGTCGAGGAGATCCTGGGCAAGATGGAGGGCGTGGATTCGTACCAGACGATCGGCGGATACGGCCTCGTCACCAGCACCTATCAGCCGAACTTCGGGACGATCTTCATCCGGCTCAAGCCCTGGGCGGAGCGGCACGGGGACGAGATGCACGTGCGAGGGTTCATGGGCCGCATCGCGGCCCAGGTCTCGCGCATCCCCGAGGCGATCATCTTCCCGTTCAATTTCCCCACGATCTCGGGCTTCGGCGCCGCCGCCGGATTCAACTTCCTCCTCCAGGACCGCAGCGGCACCATGACCGTCGAGCGGCTGGGAGAGCTGAGTCGCGATTTCCAGGAGGCAGCGCGCAAGCGGCCGGAGATCGGCAACATCTTCACGTCCTTCGACCCGCGGTACCCGCAGGTCAAGGTGGACCTCGACCGCGAGAAGGCGCGCAAGCTCGGCGTCCCCGTGGACGAGGCGTACCAGGCCCTCGCCTCCAGCCTGGGCGGCAGCTACGTGAACGACTTCAACCGGTTCGGCCGCCTCTTCCGCGTGTACGTGCAGGCGGAGGCGGACTACCGGCGCAAGCCCGAGGACATCGGCCAGATCTATGTCCGCAGCTCGACCACCGGCGACATGATCCCGCTCGGCACGCTCGTCACCATCTCCTCGCAATCGGGCACCGAGCTGACCAACCGCTTCAACCTGCTGCGGTCGGTCGAGCTGCAGGGCGTGCCCGCGCGCGGGTTCGCCTCCGGGCAGGCCCTGGACGCGCTGGAGGCCGCCTTCAAGGAGACGATGCCGCCGGAGATCAGCTTCGCCTACTCGTCCCTCTCCTACCAGGAGAAGATCGCGCCCCCCGCGGGCCCGACCTTCGCGGCCGCCATCCTCTTCGTGTTCCTGCTCCTGGCCGCCATGTACGAGAGCTGGCGCCTGCCCTGGGCGGTGCTGCTGGGCTCGCCGCTCGTGGCCCTGGGGGCCTTCTTCGGCGTCTGGCTCGCCGGCTACGACAACAACGTCTACGTCCAGATCGGCAACATCATGCTGATCGGCCTCGCCGCCAAGAACGCGATCCTGATCGTCGAGTTCGCGAAGGCCAAGCACGAGAAGGACGGCATGGGGATCGAGGAGGCGGCGCTCGAGTCGGCGCGCCTGCGCTTCCGCCCGATCCTGATGACGGCCTTCGCCTTCATCCTGGGCGTGG
>DAINRN010000201.1:0-6550 GCA_036741815.1 Acidobacteriota bacterium | reverse complement strand
GGACCCGGGCTTCCAGTACCACGAGACAATGGCGCGGCTGTGGGGGCTCATGGCCCTGCGCCTGGCGAACGCGGACGTGCTGCCTTTCGATTACGCGGTGTACGGCCGCGACATCCTGGCCTACCTCGATGACCTGGAGGCCCTGGCGCGCGCCCGCCAGGTGGAGGTGGACCTGGCGCCGGCGCGAGCGGCGGCGGCCGCCCTGACGCGGCTGCCCGCCGCCGGCCCCGTCCCGGAGGATGGCGGCTTCAACACGGCCCGCAACGCGGCCCTGATGCAGGTCGAGCGCGACCTGCTCAGCCGCGACGGGATCCCGCGCCGTCCCTGGTTCCGGCACCTCGTCTACGCGCCCCTGCCCACGTACGAGGCCGAGACGCTGCCGGGGGTGCGGGAGGCGATCCTCGCCGGCGACGCGGCCGCGGCCAGCCAGCAGGCCGCGGTGCTGGCCGACGCGCTCGCGCGAGCGGCGGTCAGGCTCGGCGCTTCCGCGGCCCGCCCGTGATGCGGCTGCGCTCCGAGTGGCTGACGCGCCTCTCCTCGGCGGCCGGGACCCTGGTCTCGCGCGACATCGCGGTCCTCACCAACGCCATCGCCTTCAACTTCCTCCTCTGCCTCTTCCCGCTGCTGATGGTCGTGGCAGCGGTTTCGCAGCAGCTCCCCGGCAGCCGGCGCGCGGGCACGGCCCTGCTCCTCCTGCTCGACGAGCTGATCCCTTTCGGCCACGAGGCCATGGCCCCCGCGCTGCGCAACCTGAACAAGATGGCCAAGGGCCTGGAGGTCGTGTCCCTCGCCCTGATCGTCTGGGGCTCGTCCGGCATCTTCATGCCCGTGGAGATGGCGTTGAACCGCGCCTGGGGCGGCCGCCCGCACCGACACTTCTGGCGCAGCCGGATGCTGGCCGTCCTGATGACGCTGGCGGGGGGGCTCCTGGCCCTCTGCTCGGTGGCCCTCACGCTGGCCGCCCGGGAATGGGCGCCGGAGCTGCCCGCGCTGGCCCGCCACGGAGCCAAGGCCATCGGCCTGTTCATGACCTACGTGCTCTTCTTCCTCATCTATCGCTTCGTTCCCGCCCTCCCCGTCCGCACCGGGATGGCGGCGCGCGCCGCGCTCTGGGGCGGAGGGGCGTGGGAGATCGCGAAGTACCTCTTCCTGATCCAGCTGGCCCGGATGAACCTGGAGGCGTTCTACGGCCCCCTCGCCTTCTCGGTCGCCCTCGTGTTGTGGGCGTACGTGTCCAGCCTGGCCCTCGTCTTCGGGGCCCTCATGGTCCCCACCGCCCCCCCTTCGAAGCCGTAGCCCGGCCGGGAGACAATGGATCCGGAGGTCCCTCATGGCTCCGGCCTCGAGCCCCGGGAGCGTGCAGGTGGCGCGCGTCCTCGGGATCCCCGTCTTCGTGCACTTCTCCTGGTTCGTGGTCTTCGGCCTTATCGCCTGGACGCTGGCCACCGGCTACTTCCCCCAGCGCTACCCGAACCTGCCCGTCACCTCGTACTGGGCCAAGGGCCTGCTGGCCTCGCTACTCTTCTTCGTCTCCATCCTCCTCCACGAGCTCGGGCACTCGGTCGTGGCCCTGAAGAGCGGGATCGCCATCCGCTCCATCACGCTCTTCATCTTCGGCGGGGTGGCGCGGCTGGAGAAGGATCCACCGGACGGGCGCACCGAGCTGCGGATGGCGGCGGCGGGGCCGGCGGTCAGCGTCGTGCTCGCGGGGCTGTTCCTGGACGCTGGCGCGTCCGGGAGGCACGGCCTGGGCGGTGGCGCGCTATCTCGCGGTCATCAACCTCGTGGTGGCGGCCTTCAACCTGGTGCCGGCCTTCCCCCTGGACGGCGGCCGCCTGCTGCGCGGGCTGCTCTGGAAGTCCATGGGGAAGGCCCGGGCCACGCGCGTGGCGGCGCGGGCGGGGACGCTCTTCGCCTACTTCCTCATCGCCAGCGGCGTGGTCAGCATGGTGCGCGGGTCGGGGATCTCGGGGATGTGGTACGTGCTCATCGGGTGGTTCCTGAAGGACGCCGCCGCGGGGGCCTACCAGAGCGCGCGCGTGGACGAGGCCCTGCGGGGCGTCACGGCCGGCGACGCGATGGTCAAGGACCCGGCCACGCTGCCCGCCGAGATCTCGCTGGCCGAGGCGGTGCACGAGCACTTCCTCCGCACCGGGTACGGGGCGTACCCAGTGGTCCGCGGGGACGCGCCGGTGGGCCTCCTGTGCCGCCGCGACGTCCTCAAGGTGCCCGCCGAGGATCGGGAGCGCACGTCGGTGCAGGCGGCCATGACCCCCCTGGCCGAGCTGCCGGTGGTGCCGCCCGGCGCGCCGCTCATCCGGGCCATGTCCCGGATGGCGGAGAGCGGGGTCGGGCGCGTCCTCGTCATGGACGGCGGCCGGCTGGCGGGACTCCTGACCATGGGGTCGGTCCTGCGCCACGTCCGCGTGCGCGAGGAGCTGGGGGAGTGACTACTTGACGTAGACGGACTTCACGTTCACGAACTCGCGGATGCCGAAGCTGGACAGCTCGCGGCCGTAGCCGGACTCCTTGATCCCGCCGAAGGGCAGGCGCGGGTCCGACTTGACCAGCGAGTTGACGAAGCACGATCCCGCCTCGAGGGCGGTGGCGGCCAGCCGCTCCCCGCGGGCGGTGTCGCGGGTGAAGACGGCGGCCCCCAGGCCGAACGGGCTGTCGTTGGCGGCGCGCACCGCGGCCGCCTCGTCGGGCACGCCCACGATCGCGGCCACGGGCCCGAACAGCTCCTCGTCGAAGGCGGGCATGCCCTTGCGGACGTCGGTCAGGACGGTCGGCGGGTAATAGGCCCCTTTCCCGGGCGGCACGGACCCGCCCAGGAGCAGGCGCGCCCCGCGCTCCACGCTCTGCGCCACCTGCCGGTGCAGGTCGTCGCGCAGGTCGTGACGGGCCAGGGGCCCGACCTCCGTCTTCTCGTCCATGGGGTCGCCCATCCGCCTGGCCTTCATCCTCTCGACGAAGAGATCCTCGAAGCGCCGCCGGACGGCGTCCACCACGATGAAGCGCTTGGCCGCGATGCAGCTCTGGCCGCTGTTGATGAGGCGCGACGCCACGCAGGTCTCCGCCGCCGCCTCGAGGTCCGCGTCCTCGAGCACCAGGTAGGGATCGCTGCCCCCCAGCTCCAGCACGGTCTTCTTCAGGACCTCGCCCGCCTTGGCCGCCACCGCGCGGCCGGCGCCGGTGCTGCCCGTGAGGGTCACCGCGCGCACCTCGGGCGCGGCCACCAGGCCGGCCACGCGGCTGGTGTCCACCAGCGCCGCCCGGAACAGGTCCGCGGGGAAGCCGGCCTCGCGGAAGACCTCCTCTATGGCCAGCGCGCAGCCGGAGACATTGCCCGCGTGCTTGAGCAGGCCCGCGTTGCCGGCCATGAAGGCGGGGGCCGCGAAGCGCACGACCTGCCAGAAGGGGAAGTTCCACGGCATGACGGCCAGCACCACGCCCAGGGGGGCGAACGTCACGAAGCTGTGCGAGGCGTCGGTCTTGACCTCCTCGGGCGCGAGCAGGGCCTCCGCGTTGTCGGCGAACCAGTCGCAGACCCACGCGCACTTCTCGACCTCGCCCCGGCCCTGGGCCACGGGCTTGCCCATCTCCGCGGCCATGAGGACGGCGTGATCGCCCTGCCTCTCGCGCAGGCGGCCCGCCGTGCGCCGCATCAGGCCCGCCCGCTCGGCGAAGCCCGTCGTCCGCCACTCCGCGAAGGCGCGGTCCGCGGCCTGCAGCATCGCCGCCACCTGGCGCGGATCGGCCTGGGGATACTCGCGGACGGTCTCGCCCGTGGCGGGATTGATCGAGCGCAGCGTGGTGCTCATTGCGCACCAAGGATACCAGCCTCGAATACCCCTAGAATGCCCCTCGTGGAGCCGCCGTCCTCCTTCGTCTTCCACCGCCGTCTCGGCAAGGAGATGCCCGTCATCGAGCGCGGCCAGGGTGCGGTCGTATGGGACCGCTCGGGCAAGCGCTACCTCGACGGATCGGGCGGGGCGGTGGTGGTCAACATCGGCCACGGGCGGCGCGAGGTCGCGGAGGCCATGGCGGCCCAGGCCGCGGCCGCCGCCTACGTCCACGGCACGCAGTTCACGAGCGCGGTCCTCGAGGAGTACGCCCGGCGCCTGGCCGTCCACGCGCCCGGGGACTGCAACCGGCTCTACCTGGTCTCGGGCGGGTCCGAGGCCAACGAGACCGCGGTCAAGATGGCCCGCGCTTATCACGTCGCGGAAGGGCGGCCGTCGCGCCACAAGGTCATCCGGCGCTCGGTCTCCTATCACGGCAACACGCTCGGCACCCTCGCGCTGTCGGGACGGCCGGGCCTGAGGGCGCCCTACGAGCCGCTCCTGCCGCGCTCCCCCGAGGTCATGGCCCCGTTCTGCTACCACTGCCCGCTGGGCCGCGCCTGGCCCGAGTGCGACGTGGCATGCGTGGACGACCTCGAGGCCGTCATCCGTCGCGAGGGCGCGGACACGGTGGCCGCCTACATCGCGGAGCCGATCATCGGGGCCTCCGCGGGCGCGGCGGCGCCGCCCGAGGACTACGCGCGGCGGGCGCGGGAGATCTGCGACCGCCACGGCGTGCTCACCATCGCCGACGAGGTCATGACGGGCTTCGGCCGTACCGGCCGATGGTTCGCGACCGAATGGAGCGGCGTCGTCCCCGACATCCTGACCTGCGGCAAGGGGATGAGCGGCGGCTACATGCCGGTGGGCGGGGTCCTGGCGAGCGAGAGGATCGTGGCCGCGCTGTCCCGCGCGCGGGGCGGGTTCGTCCACGGTTTCACGTTCTCGCACAACCCCGTCACCGCCGCCGCCTGCCTGGCCACCCTCGACGTGCTGGAGAGGGAGCGCCTCGTCGAGCGCGCCGCCGGCATGGGCGAGAAGGCGCTCCTCCGCTTGGGCGCGCTCCGCGCGCATCCCCACGTTGGCGACGTGCGGGGCCGCGGCCTGATGATCGGAGTCGAGCTGGTGGCGGATAAGCCGAGCCGCCGGCCCTTCGCCCGCGCCGAGCAGCGCGCGGAGGGCGTGGGCGCCGAGGCCTTCCGCCGCGGCCTCATCACCTATCCCGGCGGCGGGGGCGCCAGCGGCCCCGACGGCGATACGGTCCTGCTGGCGCCGCCGTTCGTGGTGACCGAGGCCGAGATCGAGGAGATGGCGGCCATCCTGGACTACAGCCTGACCGCCCTCGGCCTATGAGCCCTCGCTCACCGCTAGCGTCCCGGCGCGGGGCGCTTCAGGCGCGCGGGCGAGGCCCGCTTGAGGAAGTCCACGAGCGCGACCTTGTCGGGCAGGGCGATCCTCAGGATCCTGAAGCCGAACCCCGGCGGCAGGTCGGGGGCCTTCTTGGGATTGGCGTCGTTGATCCAGGCCACCGTTCCCATGATCCGGAACGGCGGGCGGCCCTTGATGGCCACGTCCATCTCCATCATCTCGCCCAGGGGGGGAAGCATCTGAGTGGCCGCGAACAGCCCTCCCACGCTGAGGTTGGCGACGGGCGCGGTCGTGCCCTGGAACGCGCAGGCCACGTCGTTCACGACGAACCGGTCGGTGCCCTTCAACGCTTCGGGGGGAAGTGTGCGTCCACCCAGGCCCGCACGTCCCGCTCCAAGCCGGACTCCACGGGCCCGCTCAGCGTCTCGAGCGGCGAGCCGTCCTCGCGCCCGGAGGAGAGCAGGTAGAGGGCGGCCCGGAAGTGGTCCTCCTCCCTGTAGAGGTAGGCATGGACCTCTCCCCCCGGCCGCCGGAACTTGAGGAGCCGGCCCGTCTTCATTCGCCGGTGGCCGGGCCCGGCTTTGCGCGCCGCGCCACGTCCCGCGGGGACGGCGCGCGGTCGGCGGGCACGGGCTGCATGAAGCCGAAGGCCACCGCGGGCTCCGGCGCGGCGGCGGCGGTCGTCACCGGCTCCGTGATCGCGTCGAAGAACTCAGAGGCGATGATCTCGTAGCCGGCGTCGTTCGGGTGGATGTGGTCCACGAAGAGGGCGGACAGGATGGGCTCCGCCAGGAAGGCCGCCTCCAGGTCCACGAGCACGGCGCCCTCTTCGCGGGCCATGGGACGGATGAGCTCGTCCATCTTGTGGATCCAGTCCTGCCGCGCCGCCGGGCACCGATCGTCGCCCCCGAGGTTGCAGGGCGGAATGGTGGCCAGCATGGGCAGGCTCTGTGCGCCGCGCACGGCGCGGACGATCGCCCGCAGGCTGTCGATCGTGAAGCAGGGGAAGGCGTTCTTGCACTCGCTCTGGTTCCAGTCGTTGGTGCCGTAGAGGATGAGCGTGTAGGCGGGGCGTTCCGCGGGGAGGGCCTGGTGGATGCGCTGGGCCCCGGAGTTGCTGCGCGTGCCCGACAACCCCTGGTTGGCCACGGTGGATTTGCCGAAGTGCTGGCCGAGCTTGGACTGCAGACGGTCGCGGTAGCCCGCGCCGTCGCTCGAGCCCTCGCCCTCGGTGATGCTGTCCCCGAAGCCCATGTAGACGTTGGCCCGGTTGAAGCCGATGGGAAGCGTGAGCCCCACCATGACGTCGCTGCCGGCGGGCTGGGGGACGGTGGCGG
>DAINRN010000200.1:4228-6613 GCA_036741815.1 Acidobacteriota bacterium | reverse complement strand
ACCGAAACCAAGTGCCCGGTGATGAACGGGGCTCAGCGACCCACGGCGGCTCGGAGCCGGTCGAATCGCGACTGGTGGCCGAATCAGTTGAACCTGCAGATCCTCCACCAAAACTCTCCCCTGTCCAACCCCATGGGGAAGGAGTTCAACTACGCGGAGGAGTTCAAGAAACTCGACCTCGGTGCCCTGAAGAAGGACATCGAAGCGGTGATGACGAAGTCGCAGGACTGGTGGCCGGCCGACTACGGCCACTACGGGCCGCTCTTCATCCGCATGACGTGGCATGCCGCCGGCACGTACCGCATCGCCGACGGCCGTGGCGGCGGCGGCGAAGGACAGCAGCGCTTCGCTCCCCTGAACAGCTGGCCCGACAACGCCAACCTCGACAAGGCGCGGCGGCTGCTCTGGCCGCTCAAGAAGAAGTACGGGCAGGCGATCTCCTGGGCCGACCTGCTCGTCCTGGCCGGCAACGTGGCCATGGACTCGATGGGGTTCAAGACGTTCGGCTTCGGCTTCGGCCGGCCCGACGTCTGGGAGCCCGAGGACATCTTCTGGGGCCCCGAGGACACCTGGCTGGGCGACGAGCGCTACAGCGGCGACCGCGACCTGGCCAAACCGTTCGGCGCCGTGCAGATGGGCCTCATCTACGTGAATCCCGAGGGGCCCGGCGGCAACCCCGATCCGCTGAAAGCGGCCCGGGACATCCGCGAGACGTTCGCGCGCATGGCCATGAACGACGAGGAGACCGTGGCCCTCATCGTCGGCGGCCATTCGTTCGGCAAGACGCACGGTGCGGCCCCGGCGTCGAACGTCGGTCCGGAGCCGGAGGGGGCCGGCCTCGAGGACCAGGGCATCGGCTGGAAGAACAAGTTCGGCAGCGGCAAGGGCGCCCACGCAATCACCAGCGGCCTGGAGGGCGCCTGGACCAACAACCCGACGAAGTGGGACAACGGCTTCCTCGAGAACCTCTTCAAGTACGAGTGGGAGCTGACACAAAGCCCCGCCGGTGCGAAGCAGTGGAAGCCGAAGAACCCCGAGGCGCAGGGCACGGTGCCGGATGCGCACGACAAGTCGAAGCGGCATGCGCCGATGATGTTGACGACGGACCTCTCGCTGAAGGTGGATCCGGTCTACGCACCGATCGCGAAGCGCTTCCACGAGAACCCGGGCCAGCTCGCCGACGCGTTCGCCCGGGCCTGGTTCAAGCTCCTCCACCGCGACATGGGGCCCCGCGCGCGGTACCTGGGCCCGTGGATCCCGGAGCCGCAGCTGTGGCAGGACCCCGTCCCTGCGGTCGATCATGAGCTGATCGGCGGGCAGGACATCGCGGCCCTCAAGCGCAGGATCCTCGACTCGGGCCTGTCCATCGCGGAGCTCGTTTCCACGGCCTGGAACGCGGCCGCGAGCTTCCGCGGCACCGACAAGCGCGGCGGGGCCAACGGCGGGCGGATCCGCCTCGAGCCGCAGAGGAGCTGGGAGGCCAACGAGCCGCCCCGACTGGCCAAGGTGCTGAAGGCTCTCGAGCAGATCCAGCAGGACTTCAACAAGTCCGGCGGCAAGAAGAAGGTCTCGCTGGCCGACCTGATCGTCCTCGGCGGCTGCGCCGCGGTCGAGGAAGCGGCCACGAAGGCGGGGCACGACGTTACCGTTCCCTTCGCTCCCGGTCGCACGGACGCCTCGCAGCAGCAGACCGACGTGCACACCTTCGAGGCGCTCGAGCCGGTCGGCGACGGGTTCCGCAATTACCTGCGGAAGGGAGACCCGCTGTCACCGGAGACCCGGCTGCTGGACCGGGCCAACCTGTTGAAGCTGACCGCGCCCCAGATGACAGCTCTCGTCGGCGGCCTGCGTGCCCTCGGCGCGAACCACGGGGGATCGAAGCACGGCGTCTTCACCGACCGGCCCGGGACGCTGACCAACGACTTCTTCGTGAACCTGCTCGACGCCGGCACGGGCTGGAGGCCGTCGGCGTCGGCCCAGAACGTCTACGAAGGGAGCGACCGCCCCACGGGGAAGGTCAAGTGGACCGCCACGGCCACCGACCTGGTCTTTGGCGCGCACTCCCAGCTCCGGGCGCTGGCCGAGGTCTACGCCAGCGACGACGGGAAGGAGAAGTTCGTGCGTGACTTCGTGGCCGCCTGGGACAAGGTGATGAGCCTCGATCGCTACGACCTTCTGGCCAAGAGCCAGAGCGGGCGTCAGCGCGCGTCCGGGGCCATCCACTGACCGTATCGCTGCTGCAAGCGCGGGCGACCCTCGGGTCGCCCGCGCCTTCCTGACGGGCCAGCTCCGCACGCGCGTCCGTTCGTCAACCTGTTGCCGGGCGATGTACGCTCGGGCCACATGATGACCAACCTCGTTGCCATGACCATGGCCGCCGGATTC
>DAINRN010000200.1:2407-4218 GCA_036741815.1 Acidobacteriota bacterium | reverse complement strand
GCGTGACTTCGTGGCGGCCTGGACCAAGGTGATGAACCTCGACCGGTACGACCTCCTCGCCCAGGCCCGGAACGGGCGCGGCTAGGAGATCACTTCGGCGGCCAGAACGCCACGCCGTGGCCGGTCCACGGGTCCGTCCGGTTGGCGTCGCAGCCCATCAGCCGCCCGCGGCTCATGCGCGGGAGCAGCCCGACGAGGCGCGGCTGGTCGAGCCACACGTACATGAGGCGGACCTCCGAGCGCACGGAAAAGTCGGGCCCGATGATGACGTCCGCGTACTCGAACTTCTCCTGCAGGATGTAGTCCTTCCGGTCCGCGGCGGGAATGTCGTCGAGCGCGTCGCGCGTCACATCCAGTACCACGCCGCGGCCGCTGAAGGAGAAGAGCGGCTTCAGGACGTACCGGTGCAGGTCGTCCGGCCAGCGTCCGCCGGGATCGAGGATGCGCGCTCTCGGCACCGCCGGATGATCGAGCCACGGCAGCGCGAGCTTGCTGTAGCGGAAGAACCAGTTGGGATGCCCGGCCCACTCGAAGTCGAGGTCGTCGTGGAAGCTCCACCCGAGGTCTCCCTGCAACCGCTCCAGGTCCGACCAGATCACACGGTTGAAGACCCGCTTCACGGGGATCGCGCGCCCGTCCTTCTCGTAGACGAGGCCGCGCCCGCGGCGCCGGAGATCGCTCGGGCAGCGCACCGCGATGCCCGGACACAGGCGCTCGGTGAGCCGGAAGTCCGGCCACGTGCCCTGCTGCCACGGGCTGACGTCGAGGAGCACCACGTTCTCGGCTTCGTGCCCGCCGAGGATCGCGTCACGGAAGAGCGCGCGGAATCCCTCGTCCCCGAGGCCGTCGCCTATGAAGGCGAGCGTCCCCGGCAGCCCGTACACGTCCCGGAAGTCGCGCGAGAGGTAGTACTGGAACGCGGTGAGCGACGGGAAGCCCTGGAACTCGGTGAGACGCGGGGCCACGCCGCCCGCGACGTCGGCGAGCGCGTAGTCGAAGCAGACGAACAGCGGGTGCCCGTCCTCGTGGGGATAGAGGAGCTCGCGGGGGATGAGCGCGTCCGCCGCGCGCCGATAGCCGCGGTCGGCCTGCAGGAGGCCGAGGAGATCACGGGACGCCGCGTCCATCTCGTCGAGGAGGGCGCGCGGGAGGAACAGCGGCGACTCCGCGATCCGGAACGGGATCTCGCCGCCGATCCGATCGCGCATGCGGTCGAGCATCCGCCGGTGACGTTCCGGCGATTGTGCCTCGTTGAACGCCGCGCGGGCCTCGGGGATCAGCGGACCAACTCCTTGTGGACTTAATGAGTCTATCGAAGATGGTCGCGTTCTGACCCCCCGATAGGACGCTGTCTCTGACGGCCGTCATCATCGCCAGCCGGGGGGGGACCCTCGGCTGGCGTTTTTCATACCCGGAACAAATAGCTGAGCTTCAGGAAGAAGCCGTCGCTCTCGCGCAGCAGGCCGCGGCGGAAGGGGTCGTCGGGGTCGAACATGCGGCTGCCGTAGCCGAGGAAGATCACGGTGCCGGGAACGGGCTGGTACGAGAACAGGAAGTCCAGGCGCAGGTGCTTGTCGTCGTAGCCCAGGGCCCGCACGTACTCGCCGGTGGCGCCGTTCCAACCGGTGCCGACGCCGTTCTCACGGACGTCGTCCTCGCACGCGCCGGCATGTTGCTCCAGGGCACGGAGGCCGATCTCAAGGTTCTCAAGGCGGAGGAGCAGCACCTGCGCGCGGCCATCGCCGCCTATCGGACCCGGGTGGAGAACGCGCCGCGCCGCGAGCAGGAATTCCTCGACCTCTCGCGCGACT
>DAINRN010000200.1:0-2397 GCA_036741815.1 Acidobacteriota bacterium | reverse complement strand
CCGCCGATGGGTCCCAGCCGCGCATCGCGCCAGTGGCGCTGGATGTCGTACTCCCCCACCACCCGCAGGAACGCCGCGCGCGTGAGCTGGTACTCGAGCTTGAGGCGCGGGATGTGGCGCACGCCCACGGTGGTGTCGTCGCTGCGCCGATCGAAGAGCTGGAGCTGGTAGCGGCCCTCCAGGCGTAGCTGGTCGGTCGGCCGATAGTCCAGCGTCAGGTCGACGTAGTCGATGTCCGCCGGCGACCATTCGAAGAAATTCTCGTCGCGGCCCCACACCCACTCGACCGAGCCCGAGAAGCCGGAGAAGCGGGGCGTGCCCAGCGAGAGCACCCAGTCCAGGTTGTGGATGTAGGGCGTGCCGGTGAAGGGCAGGACGGATCCGTTCTCGCCCAGGAGGCCGTAGTCCTCGTAGAGCGTGGGGTCGTAGTCGAAGCGCTCGATGAGCACGGAGGCGCCGGCACGCCAGCCCCCCCGGAAGGCCGCGTTGTTGTTGAGGTGCAGCTTGCGCTCCAGCGGGCCGCGGCCGTCCAGGAGGTCCCGCGTGGACCACACGCCGTTCAGCACCAGGTCGCTCGACAGGCTCTCGAGCCTCGATCCGTCTCCCCCGAAGAAGGTCCAGCGCTGGTCCAGGGTCACGTTCGTGACGCGCGGGCGCGCGATGAACCCGCTCTCCGCGCGGAAGTCCTCGCCCAGGCTGGTGCCGCGCCAGGAGAGGCCGAAGCGCCGGCCGTTCCGCTCCAGCACGGCCTGCAGGAGCGGGCCGGTCAGCACGTCGCCCGCGCTCTCCGTGCGGCTCACCGCGGCCTGCGCCTGCACGTTCCAGATGCCGCCCCAGGCGATGCGCGTGTCCCCGGCGAGGACCGTGTTGGCATCGGGACCGTCGCGCCTGTCGGTCACCACCAGCGCGGCCTTGCTCTGCCCGAACAGGTCGCGCTGCACGCGCATCAGGTTGTAGAGCGGGTGCGCCCCGCCGCCGCGGGACTGCTCGTCGGCGTCGACCGCAGAGAGCAGGGCCACCGACGTGCCCCCGATCTTGCCGGACACCTTGGCGGCGCCGACGGGATCCACGATGCGGCGGGTGTAGATGAGCCGGTTGGGGGTGGTGAACTGCTCGAGGCCGTCCAGGAAGAACGGCCGCTTCTCCGGAAAGAAGATCGCGCTGCGCGGGTCGAAGGTGAACTGGCTGGCGTCGGCCTCGATCTGTGAGAAGTCGGGGTTCACGGTGCCGTTCAGGGTGAGGTTGGTGGTCACGCCCCAGCGCACGGTCCCGCCGAGCGAAGGACGGCCCGCGTCGTAGGCCCAGCCGTCCGGTTCCTGGCCGCCGGTCACTCCCTCCGTCACCTCCGGCGTCAGGTCCAGCACCAGGCCGCGCTTCAGCTCGGTGAGCCCGTCGAGCGTGCCCGCCTGGGCCAGGAACGACGACGCCGCCCGCTTGGCCGGCACCCACGAGTCCTCGTGCGCGTTCCACTGCTGCATGCGCGTGACGTGGAGGCCCCAGGCCTGGCGGGCCGCGGAGGGAAACCGCAGCGTCTTGAAGGGGATCTTCACCTCGACCTCGTAGCCGTCCCCGGTGAGGCGCCCTTTCGACTCGAAGACGAAATCCGGCGAGAGGTCGGGGTCCTCGCGGCCGGTGGCCAGGCCCTGGAAGCCGCCGCCACTCGTGGCGGTGCCTTCGACGAGCACGCCGTCCGCCTGCACGCCCAGGGGGTTCACCGCGAAGTAGAGCGCCTGGCGTCCGTCGTTGAAGGTGGAGAGGAAGATGCGGACCTGGTCCTCCGTGTCGAGGCGGTCGCGGTTGGCCAGGGTGGCCCGCACCGTCCCCGACGCCGCGTGCGCCCGCACGCCGAAATGGATCGCGTCCGGCGAGTAGAAGACGAGCAGCTCGGTGGGCTCCGCGCTCGCGCCGCCGTCCACCGGCGCGTAGGTCGAGAAATCGACGAGGCGTGCGGCCCGCTGCCACGGCGCGTCGTCCAGGACGCCGTCGATGCGCACGGGGTCCTCGAGGCGCGGGATGGCGACCTGGAGGCGGCCTTTCTGCCCGCTGTAGACGAGGGCCTCGGGGGCCTCCGGCGCCGTCGCGGCCTGCGCCATGGCGAGGAGCGCGGGCAGGAGCACGGCGTCTACCGTACCGCAGATCCCGCAAGAAGGCGTGCGCCCGCAGCATGTGGCGGCGGCCGTGATGGGTTAGGCTCGGGGTCATGCGCGGGATCGCCGTCATCGTCCTGGCCGCCATCGCCGCGGGCAGCCCCGCCGGCGCGCAGACCCCGGCGGCCGCCGTGCCCGCCGACTCCTCGGCATCCGAGCCCCGCCTGAGCATGCTCGAAGCCAACCTCCTGGGCGCCGCCGCCGGCCTCGCGCTCGGCGCCGCCCTGGCCGGGGGCGCGGAAGACCCGGT